>CAIOYH010000109.1 GCA_903862465.1 uncultured bacterium
AAAAAATATTTATTCTAAGTATCATTACTTTTTTATTTTATATTATTGTATTAATATTATTGACAAAATATACAGGATTATTCTCAGTACAAAGAAGCACATATACCCCTAAATGTGGTACTTTGGAATGGAAAGAAGTATTTAATTATATGTCTGATATTATTTTAGTTTCTTTTATAAGGTCATTGTTTTCAAGTATTATAATCTATTATAGTTGGAAGAATATTAAATAACAAATTATTTTATAACAATACAATACGTTTTTTTAAAGTGTCCCAATTATATTAAAGAATTAAACATAAAAAAATAAAGCACGAAAGCATAATCGAGTAGACGGCTCCGCCAGTAGTTAGCTGACGGAGTGCGCTTCTATCCCGAGATTTAATTTTGAATACTATTGCCTAGCCCTGAAAGGGCGATATACACTAACACAGGGTGTGAGCCCTGTGCGAAGAATGAACGAGAAACTATCTAGGATAGTAAAGCAGAGCTTCTTCCTTCCTTAATGTATAACGCCCTTTCAGGGCTGAAGGGTTTCTAGATGTGGTATTAACCGCAGGGCTTCACCCTGCGTTAGCATATTAAGCCCTTTCAGGGCTAGAGATTTTATAAATATGACAGGAACTGTAGGTAGTTTTGAAAACTACAATTAAAGAATGTGATTTGCCAATTTCGCATCACCGTGTCGCAATGACCATTAATGAATAAAGATAAAAAATGACCATTAAGGACAACTAATGACAATAAATGACCACCTAAATGACAACTAAATGAAATAGGTTCATAATAATTTCAAGAAATATATCCCCATCAAATAAAAAGTTATACCTTTGTTTTCAAATTAATTTTAAGAAATTTTAGAGGATGAAACCCATTAAAAAAATAGGTGTGTTGACCTCGGGCGGCGATGCACCGGGGATGAATGCGGCGATTCGCGCGGTGGTGCGTACGGGATTATACAGAAAATTGGAAGTGTTGGGCGTGATGCGCGGCTACGAGGGACTAATTGAGGGCGTTTTTTTAGAGATGCACAATAGTTCTGTGGCAAACATCATTCAACGCGGAGGAACTATCTTGAAGACCGCCCGTAGTGAGGAGTTTCGTACCGATGAAGGCATGTCGAAGGCGTATCAAAACCTAATGAGTCAAGGGATTGATGCCTTGGTGGCGATAGGTGGCGACGGGACATTTCGCGGGGCGATGGCGTTAGGTGAAAAATACGATTTTCCTATAGTGGGCTTGCCCGGGACGATAGATAACGACTTGTATGGCACCGATTTCACGATAGGCTACGACACGGCGATTAATACGGTGATTCAGGTGGTGGACAAATTGCGTGACACGGCGGCATCGCACAATCGTTTGTTTTTTGTGGAGGTGATGGGACGCGATGCGGGTTTCATTGCCTTGCGAAGTGGCATAGCCGGCGGCGCGGAAGACATCCTAGTGCCTGAAGACCCTACGGACCTCGACAAACTGATAGCGAAACTGCAAAACGATAGGCGCGAAAACAAAACCTCGGGCATCATCATAGTGGCAGAAGGCGACGACCAAGGCGGTGCGTTGGAAGTGGCGCGGAAGGTGAAAGAAAAATGCGATACGTATGAGACGCGCGTGTCTATCATCGGGCACATGCAACGCGGCGGCTCGCCCACCTGCATGGATAGGGTGTTGGCAAGCACCTTGGGCTATGATGCAGTGAATGCCTTGTTGGACGGACAACGGGGGGTGATGATTGGACAAATAAACAAAAAGACAGCGTTTATTCCATTTGAGAAAGCTACCAAGCATCATCAGGAAATGAACAAAAGCATGTTGGCGATGGCGCATGTGTTATCCTTATAAACAATGGAACGGGTTACGCTTTTTGCCGATGTGATATTGCCTTTGCCGATACCGGGGCTGTTTACCTATAGGGTTCCGTTTGAGCTGAACGATGTGTTGCAGCGGGGCGTGCGGGTGGTGGTGCAATTTGGCAAAAAGAAGATTTATACGGCTTTGGTGTTTAAGATACATGAGAATGTGCCGGAAGGATATGTGCCGAAATATATTTTATCTATCTTGGATGATGCGCCGATAGTGAATGATATACAGTATCGGTATTGGAATTGGATAGCCGACTATTATATGTGTAGGATAGGCGAAGTGATGAATGTTGCCTTGCCGTCGTCGTTGAAGTTGGCGTCGGAAAGTTGTGTGGTGATGAATCCTGAGTTCGATAGGAATTTTCAGTTGTTGACGGATAAGGAGTTTTTGATTGCGGAAGCGCTGGACATACGGCAGAAACTTACCTTGACCGAAATCTCGGATATCATTGAGCAACAGAAAATCATTCCCCTGATAAAAACAATGATAGAAAAGAAGATTCTCTTGCCCGAAGAGGAGCTTCACGATAAGTTTAAGCCGAAGAAAGAGGTGTGTGTAAGGCTGAGCGTGGAGTATGAAGATGAAAAAGTGTTGGGAGAATTGTTGAATACCTTGGATAGGAAAGCGAAGATGCAGATGCAATTGATGATGGCGTATCTGCATTTCACGCGCAACGTGCATCCTGCGCCGAAAAATCTGAGCAGAGCCGATTTGTTGGCAAAAGCGGAAGCTACGGTGGCGCAATTGAGTGCGTTGGTGAAGAAAGGGGTGTTGGAAACCTACGAAATTACGCAATCGCGTTTGAAAGAATATGACAACGTGGCGGATGTGGATTCCATAGTGCTGAATGATGACCAAGCGAAGGCGTTTGCGGAGATACATCAGCATTTTGAAGAGCGAGATGTAGTGCTGTTGCATGGCATCACATCGAGTGGGAAGACGGAAATCTATATAAAACTGATACAAGAAACGATAGCGCAGGGGAAACAGGTGTTGTTTTTGTTGCCTGAGATAGCATTGACCACTCAAATCATCAACAGGTTGCGGAAGTATTTCGGGAAACAGGTGGGGGTGTATCATTCTAAATATAATAACAACGAACGGGTGGAGGTGTGGAACAAAGTGTTGCCGCCCGAGACGACGGATTCGGTTGGCGAGCCGTATAAGATAGTTTTGGGGGCGCGTTCGTCTTTGTTTTTGCCGTATTATAATCTTGGGTTGGTGATAGTGGATGAGGAACATGACACTTCGTATAAACAAAACGAGCCTGCGCCGCGCTATAATGCCCGCGATGCAGCCATCTATCTGGCGCATTTGCATGGAGCCAAAACGGTGTTGGGTTCGGCAACGCCTTCGGTGGAAACGTACTTCAGTGCGTTAGGAGCGAAGTTTGGTTTGGTGAAGTTGAATAAGCGTTATGGCGATATGGAGCTGCCCGAAATTGTGGTGGCAAACCTCAAAGAGCAAACGCGACATAAAAAGATGAAAGCCTTCTTTTCGGAAACGCTGTTTGGATTAACTACGGATGCTTTGAAGAACAAGGAGCAAGTGATATTGTTTCAGAATAGGCGGGGATTTTCGACGCGGGTGGAATGTGGGGATTGTTGTTGGGTGCCAAGTTGTAAGTTTTGCGATGTTACCTTGATATATCATAAGCATATCAATGCCTTGAAGTGTCATTATTGTGGTTACACAACGAAGGTGCCTGAGGAATGTCCTGCCTGCAAAAGTACTAAAGTGTTGACGAAAGGTTTTGGCACCGAGCGGATAGAAGAAGAAACGGCATTGTTGTTTTCGGAAGCGAATATTGTGCGTATGGATTTAGATTCCACGCGAACGAAGAATGCGTATCAGCAAATTATCAATGATTTTGAAGATAGAAAGACGCATATATTGATTGGCACGCAAATGGTGACCAAGGGCTTGGACTTTGAGAATGTTAGTTTGGTGGGGATATTGAATGCGGATAATATGTTGAGCTTTCCTGACTTCAGAGCACACGAGCGCGGTTATCAAATGATAGCGCAGGTGAGCGGACGTGCGGGCAGAAAGAATAAGCGGGGCAAAGTGGTGATACAAACCTACAATCCCGAACATCCTATCATCCTTCAGGCACTACGCAATGATTATCATGGGATGTGTAATGAGCAATTGCATCAGCGGAAACGTTTCGGATATCCGCCCTTTAGCAGGTTGATACAGATTACGGTGAAACATCAAGATACGGGTGTGTTGAACGAGGCGGCAAACTATTTGGCGCACAACTTGAAGTTGACTTTTGGGAAGAAAGTGTTCGGACCGGAATATCCTGTAGTGGGTCGCATCAAGAACTTGTATTTAAAGAATATTCTCATCAAGTTGGAGCGCGATGCGCATCTGCAACAGCATAAAGAGGAGATACTGAAAGTGATTCAGGAGTTCTCCAAGAGACATACAACCGTGAGGGTTAGTCTGGACGTTGATCCTGTGTAGGGGGCTTTTGGTTACGGTCGTCGGGGCGAGGACCGCGTTTGTAAATAATCAATCCGTTTAGGAAATTGCGCAGCACCTGGTCGCCACATTCTTCATAGTTGTCGTGGTCGGGATTGCGAAACAGGGCGTTGAGGCGGGGTTTGCTCATGGTGAATCCTGCTAATTTCAAGATATGAATGATATCGTCATCGCGCAAGCTGAGGGCGATGCGGAGTTTTTTCAGGATATCGTTGTTGGACATTTGCATAAAAAAGATGGTTTTTGATTTGGGGTGTAAAAGTAAAGAATTTTTTTTAGTTGGAGAAATATAGAGGCAGAAATTATTGTAAACTATTGAAGAAGGAGCTTGAAGTAGCTCATAGTGCAGTTGCTTAAGTCGAGTTAATTGGAACTTGGCAATTTGATGTGCTTCTCTGTCTATCCATAGACTCTAATCAAAAAAAACGGGCACCTTACAGCGCCCGTTCTCCTAAACCACATAAAACCAATCTTTATTTATCTTTCACTTCTTCGAAATCAACATCGGTAACGTTGTCGTTCTTTGATTGATTTGCTTGTTGACCCGGATCTTGCTGTGCTTGTTGTGCATTCGGATCTGATTGCGCTGCGTTATACATTTCTGTACTGGCAGCTTGCCAAGCCGTATTCATTTTTTCCATGGCTGCATCTATTGCCGCTATGTTTTTGCTTTGATGTGCGTCTTTCAATTCCTTCAACGCTCTTTCAATAGGTTCTTTTTTGTCAGCAGGAATCTTGTCGCCATATTCTTTCAATTGTTTTTCGGTAGTAAAAATCGTTGAATCGGCGGCATTCACTTTATCCACTATTTCTTTCGCTTTGCGATCTTCTTCAGCATTGGCTGCTGCTTCGTCCCGCATGCGTTTAATCTCTTGTTCGTTCAAACCGGAGGAAGCTTCGATACGAATCTGTTGTGTTTTGCCTGTAGCTTTATCCTTAGCAGAAACATTGAGAATACCGTTGGCATCTATATCGAAGGTAACTTCAATTTGAGGAATGCCACGAGGTGCAGGTGGAATGCCATCTAAATGGAAACGTCCGATGCTTTTATTGCCGGTTGCCATGGGGCGTTCGCCTTGCAAGATATGAATTTCAACAGAGGTTTGACTATCACCAGCCGTTGAGAAGGTTTCCGATTTCTTGATAGGAATCGTTGTGTTCGATTCAATCAATTTGGTCATCACACCGCCTAAAGTTTCGATACCTAAAGAAAGTGGGGTAACATCTAACAATAAGACATCTTTAATATCTCCCGATAAAACTCCACCTTGAATTGCAGCACCTACAGCCACCACTTCGTCAGGATTCACACCTTTTGAAGGAGCTTTTCCGAAGAAATCTTCCACCATTTTCTGTATCGTTGGGATACGTGTTGAACCTCCCACCAAAATCACTTCATCAATATCAGCAGCTTTCAGATTTGCATCTGCCAAAGCTTTGCGACAAGGTTCAATCGTGGAGCGGAACAAATCATCATTCAGTTGTTCGAATTTCGCACGGCTGAGTTTGCGAACCAAATGCTTGGGAACGCCGTCAACCGAAGTAATATAAGGTAAGTTAATATCGGTTTCGGCAGAACTAGAGAGTTCAATCTTTGCTTTTTCGGCAGCTTCTTTCAAACGTTGCAATGCCATAGGGTCTTTGCGCAAGTCAATGTTTTCTTCGTTTTTAAATTCATCTGCCAACCATTCAATCACCCTGTGGTCGAAGTCATCGCCACCCAAGTGGGTATCGCCGTTAGTAGATTTAACTTCAAACACGCCTTCGCCCAATTCTAAAATAGAGATATCAAAGGTGCCACCGCCTAAGTCATAGACAGCAATTTTCATATCTTTATGTTTCTTATCTAAACCATACGCCAGAGCAGCAGCTGTAGGTTCGTTGATGATACGTTTCACGATCAAACCTGCAATTTCGCCGGCTTCTTTGGTTGCCTGACGTTGCGAATCGCTGAAATAAGCTGGAACGGTGATAACCGCTTCGGTAACTTCACTGCCCAAATAGTCTTCAGCCGTTTTTTTCATCTTCTGCAATACCATTGCTGATATTTCTTGCGGGGTGTACATGCGGTCGGCAATTTTCACACGCGGTGTGTTATTTTCACCTTTCACAACCGTGTAAGGCACCCGCTTGATTTCTTTCGTAACGCGGTCGTAGGTTTCGCCCATGAAACGTTTGATGGATGCTACCGTGTTGGTAGGGTTAGTAATAGATTGACGTTTTGCCGGATCGCCGGTTTTACGTTCGCCATTGGCTAAAAAAGCTACAATGGATGGTGTTGTTCTCTTTCCTTCGCTATTGGGAATCACAACGGGTTCGTTGCCTTCCATAACTGCCACACAAGAGTTGGTGGTTCCTAAATCAATTCCAATAATTTTTCCCATGATATTTATTTCCTTTTTATATTTGTTTTTATAAGATTACGTTTTGCCTTATGTCAAGCATTATGCCAATACCGCGAAATGCATTCTTTGTTAGAAATAATGACATGAAAAAGGCAAAGCAGCCTACGCCATGGCAGACAAACATGACAAAATGGCAGAAATCTTGAAGAGCAAAGGACGTGAGGAAAGGGAAAAGCACGTTCTAAGTGGGGATGATTATGGAGGGTTCATCCATGCCAAAGCTTATTTGGTTTGGGCAATCAGGAGCATGAGCTTCTCAAGCTTTGGACGCAGAGTGGCATTGCTACAGGTGTAATTGTTCACAATGATGGCAAAGGCAATATCTTTTTGGGCAGCGTTTTTCACATATCCTGCATACGATTTAATTTTTTCCATATTGCCAGTCTTGGCTTTCATATTGTTTTCGGCTACCGTTCCATTCAGCAGCGAAGCCATACCACCTGATTTTCCTGCAACGGGTAGCGACTTCTCGAAAGCAGCGAAATCCTTTTCTTTCCTCAGTGTGCTTAGTATCTCAGCTAACTGCCGTGTGCTGATTTTATTCTTCCGCGACAAACCACAACCGTCTTCCATATCAAAACCATCCAAATCTATACCTTTATTAATATAGAAGTTTTTTATAGCTTCGATGCCGACACCAGAAGAGCCTAACTGAAACTTTGTGTATCCTATCATCTTTAAAATAGCTTCTGCAAAAAGATTTACACTCTTCATATTGGTATGAAAAATAATATCGGAGAGCTTCGGAGAAGCGTGAATGATTAAGGTTTGACGTATATTAGTATCCACTTTATCTTGCCATGTCATTTCTCTCATGCTGATATAAGAGCTATCCACACGGATTCCTTTTTGTTGGATGAACTGCAAAAAAGCAGCAGCCATAAACGAAGGCGGATCGGGCAGGGAGCCATCCACATCAAAATGTTTCTTTCCCAACGGTACTGTGCCTTCCAACAATCGCTCATTGGAATAGGGTGCTCCAAAGATGACCACATTGTCTCCCGAACCGGATTTTCCTGTTATGACATGATTGGTAAATGTTATATCTGACATTTTAGGTTCTATACTTGACAAAATGGCAGGTGAACTGACAGTGGCACCGGCATCAAAATACAAACGATAGAGATTTTCGTTGCAATTGAGTCCCCATGCGCCCGAAGCATAATAATTGCCTATATCCTCCCACGACCAACTGTATGCCAAAGGATTATCTTCAAAGATTGTAGCATCAGCTATTATCTTGCCAGCAATATGGCGTATCTTGTATTTTCGCAATGCATTATAGAAATCACTGAAGATGCTGTCGGTAGAAACTTCTTTGCCAAAGCGTTTCGAACCGATGGTGGGGTCGCCGCCCCCTTTAATATAGAGGTTCCCATGCAGGGTACCGTTGGAATCAATTGTGCCCGAATATTCAAGTTTCGTCGTAAAAGTAAAGTCCGAACCGAGGATGGAGATGGCGGCTCCCGTGGTAAGGATTTTCAATACCGACGCGGGTTCCAGACCCATGTCGGCATTATATACTGCTAAGATTGTGCCTGTGGTTGTTTCCATGGCAAGGATGCTCCAAGCAGCATGTTTCAAGTCGGCATCGCTCTTCAAAAGCTCTATTTCATCCTCCAAAAGCTTAGACGTGCCGGAAGTCGTGTTTTGCGCTTTCACTGCCATCGCATGACACAATGACAGCACTACTATTATATAAGGTATAAATTTACGCATGGAAGTTTTTTACAAATGTATTAGAATTTTTTATCATACTGCCATTTTTGTCATTTTGTCAGTGAAATATTTCTTGGCATATCGTTTGAGAGAAGGCGATGCAAACAAAAAAATATTTTAATTATGCAAAAAGGTAAAATTAACGTACAAACCGAAAACATTTTCCCCATCATTAAAAAGTTCCTGTATTCTGATCATGATATCTTTTTGAGGGAACTTATTTCGAACGCAGTGGATGCCACTCAAAAACTCAAAGTGCTGTCTTCCTTAGGCAAAGCTGATGTTGAATTGGGCGACCTGACCATACAAGTAGTTCTTGACGAAAAGAAAAAGACGCTATCGGTGATAGATCGCGGCATTGGTATGAGCGCAGACGAACTCGATAAATACATCAATCAGATTGCGCTTTCGAGTGCTGAGGAATTTGTGAAAACCTATATGGGCAAATCGGATACTGACAAACAAGCACTAATCGGACATTTTGGCTTAGGCTTTTATTCCTCGTTCATGGTTTCTAAAAAAGTGGAGATACGCACCAAGACCCATCGCAATGAGGAAAATTGCGGCGCGGTGAAATGGGTGTGTGATGGCAGTCCCGACTACACCATGACAGATTTGAAAACCCACGACCGTGGCACCGAAATCATACTCCATCTTTCTGACGATTCTGATGAATATGCTCAGGAGTTCAAGATTTCTGAAATATTGAAGAAGTATTGTAAATTTCTGCCCATCCCCATACAGTTTGGTACGCAGAAAAGTTGGGAAACCGTGGAAGGCGAAAAAGATGCCGACGGCAAAGATAAAAAAGTGGAAAAGGATGTGGCGCGCATCATCAACAATACGATACCTGCCTGGACCAAGAAACCTACCGATTTGACTGATGAAGATTATAAGAGCTTCTATCATGAGTTGTATCCCATGAACTTCGACGATCCGATGTTCTATATTCATCTTAATGTGGATTATCCATTTAAACTTACGGGTATCTTATATTTCCCGAAGGTGAAACGTAATTTTGAAGTGCAGCGCGACAAAATCCAATTGTATTGCAATCAGGTGTTTGTTACCGACTCGGTGGAAGGCATCGTGCCTGATTTCCTCACCTTGATGCATGGTGTGATTGATTCGCCCGACATTCCGTTGAATGTGTCGCGTTCGTATTTGCAAAGCGACCCCAATGTGAAGAAAATCTCTTCACATATCATGAAAAAAGTGGCGGATAAACTGGAAGAGCTGTTTAAAAACAATCGCGAAGAGTTTGAAAAGAAATGGGACGACCTGAAAGTGTTTATCGTGTATGGTATGGTTACGGATGAGAAGTTCTATGAACGCGCCGAGAAGTTCTGTCTTTTTAAATCCACTGATGACAAATATTTCACTTTTGAAGAATACAAAGCCAAGATTGAACCGCTGCAAACCGATAAGGATAAGAAAGTCATCCACCTGTATGCTACCGACAAAAACGAGCAACATAGTTTTATCAAAGTTGCCAATGATCGTGGCTACGATGTATTGCTGATGGATAGCCCTATTGATATGCATTTTATCAACCAATTGGAACAGAAGTTTGACTATGCTTCGTTTGCTCGCGTTGATTCAGACACGATAGATAAGATTATTAAGAAGGACGATCCTGCTATTTCGAAATTATCGGAAGAGGAAAAAACGCGTTTGACGGGTATTTTGGAGCGCAATGTGCCTAAAGAAACCTATCGTATAGAGTTTGAAGCCCAGACGGCTGAAGATATGCCGATGACCATAGTGCAGCCCGAATTTATGCGCCGCATGAAAGATATGGCAGCCATGGGCGGCGGCGGCATGAGCTTTGCAGGAAATTTCCCCGACTCCTATAATCTGGTGGTGAATGCCAATAACGATATGTTGCAAACCATTTTAAACGAAACGGACGAAACACGCCAAAATGAGTTGGTGACTCAGTTTTTTGATTTGGCACGCCTATCCCAAAACCTGTTGAAAGGCGAAGAGCTTACGGGTTTCATCAAACGGAGCGTTTCTTTGATAAAATAATGGAATAATGAAAATGAAAAATGCAGCTTCTTAGGGGCTGCATTTTTTTTGGGTATGAATCAAAACTACCCACAGAAGTGAATTATAATTCCTTTATAATCTTCTTCGCCATATTTATATCCTCGCCTATCACTCTTATGAAATCTACCTCCCATCGAAATGTTGTTATTCGATGGGTATTTTGAATCTCTTTGAGTAATTGTGTATTTTTATTCTTATATCAAATTGTTTGTCCTGCAAAACATAGATGATTTGGTTTTAGCGATTGGTTGTTAATCCCCTTAAGGAAACCCGTGTTGAAACATATTACTAAACGCCTGATAATATTCATGTTATTAAAATAAAATCCACTGATGTAGGTTTTCTCGTAACTGATGTCGGTTTTATTGCTACTGATGTAAGTTTATCTACAACTGATGTAGGTTTTTCTGCAACTGATGCAGCTTGGAACGCAATTGAAGTCAGTTTGAACACAAATCAAGCATTTTTCAGATTCATCCTTCCCAAAAAAGAACAATTTAAAACACGAATACTAAACTTAATCAACGTGTTAACTGACGTGATTATTTAATGTAATAATGATTAATGCAAAATTTTATAAATCATTTCCTTCATCAAATCGCCATCGCTTGCCGAAGCGTTGTTGATGCCTTTTGAGCGCAAATCATATTCCTTAAAGATGGCAAACACTTGCCGAAGTTTCGCGCGGCTGTAGTTTCGGTAGGCGGTGGCATAATCGTCCACAAACATACGGTTGATGGATAGTACTGAAGCCAAATTGTTGGGGGATTTATCCACAACGTTATGATACATAAATACCTTCACAAAAAAAGGAAACAACACCGGAATCACTTTCACCAAAGGATTCTCCTTTTCGTTTTCGGCAAAATACTTAATAATCTGATTGGCTTTAAAGATGTTTTTAGCACCCAAAGCTTTTTGCAGTTCAAACACATTATAATCCTTGCTGATGCCGATATGCAGTTCCACGAGTTCAGGTGTAATCTCAATGCCGGGCGTCGCATTGATGATGATTTTGCCCACCTCATTCACAATTTTACTTAGGTCGGTGCCCAAAAATTCCGACATCAAAAAGGCAGCCTTCTGATTGATGGAAAAACCTTTTGATTTCACGTAGTTCGTAATCCATGCGGGAATCTGATTGTCATAAATCCTAGGCGTTTCATAAAAGACAGCCTTTTTCTCAATCAGCTTGGCAAAGCTTTTTCGCTTGTCAATCTTGTTGTATTTATAACAAATCACCAATATGGTTGACGACATGGGGTTTTCCACATACTTATCCAATGTGTCAATATTTTTTATTTCTTGAGCTTCTTTCACAATCACCACCTGATAGTCGCTCATCATCGGATAGCGTTTACATTCGCTGATGATGCTCAACACATCGGTTTCCTTTCCATAGAGCACCGATTGATTGAACTCCTTTTCGTCAGCCGACAGCAAGTTTTCTTCAATATAATCTGATATTTGGTCAATATAATAAGGCTCCTCGCCCGAGAGAAAATAAACGGGATGATATATTTTGTTCTTTAAATCTTTGATGATTTCGGTTTCAGTTTTCATGGTTTAGTTATAATCAAAATAAAGATGTTTCACCGTCAGTCCATTGTTGATAAGTTGGTTTAAGGATTCAACGCCCACTTTCAGGTGGCTTTCTACAAAATCTTCGGTCACTTTCTGGTCGCTTTTATCGGTTTTCACGCCCGAAGAAATCATCGGTTGATCCGAAACCAAAAGCAAAGCCCCCATCGGAATATGATTGGAGAAACCTACGGTGAACAATGTGGCAGTTTCCATATCTATAGCCATAGCCCGTATCTTGCGAAGATATTTTTTGAATGAATCTTCGTGCTCCCACACACGGCGGTTGGTGGTATAAACTGTTCCTGTCCAATAATCGAAGCCCAAGTCGCGTATGGTGGTCGAAACGGCTTTCTGAAGATTAAAAGCAGGCAAAGCAGGAACTTCAGGAGGGAAATAGTCATCGGAAGTTCCTTCACCACGTATGGCTGCGATGGGTAACACAAAATCGCCCAATTTGTTTTTACGTTTCAACCCACCGCACTTACCTAAAAACAGAGCAGCCTTCGGGTCAACCGCGCTCAATAAATCCATGATGGTTGCTGCATTGGCACTTCCCATGCCGAAATTTATAATAGTGATGTTGTTGGCAGTGGCACTGGGCATAGCCTTGTTCAAACCCTTTATTTCAACATTATTTGTTTTGGCAAATAGCTCTATATAGCGGTTGAAATTGGTCAATAAGATATATTTTCCAAAATCTTTTAGCTCTGTTCCTGTGTAGCGTGGAAGCCAATTTTCAACAATTTCGCGTTTTGTTTTCATCTGTTTGGATAATTATGTGTAATTTTAAGGCAAAAATACAAAATAAAATCATGCTTGAGCTGAATCTTCCATTTTATGAGTTTAAAATATCTGATGAAACACCTGCTCGTATCTTCGATGCGATACGAAAAAAGTACGTGATACTCACTCCTGAAGAGTGGGTTAGACAGAATTTCATGCAGTTTTTGTTGTGCGACAAAAAGTATCCTGCAAGTTTACTATTGATAGAAAAAACTTTGCGCGTTCACAAAATGCACAAACGTTGCGATGCTGTCGTATATAACAATCAGGGTAATCCTTTAATGATACTCGAATTTAAGAAACCCGATATTCCCATCAATCAAAAAGTATTTGACCAAATTGCTCGCTATAATATTGCCTTACGGGTAAAATATCTAACAGTTTCCAACGGACTTAATCATTATTGTTGTTCAATAGATTTTGAAAAGAATTCCTACACTTTTATTGAACAGATACCTGAATATGAAATGCTATGATGTGGCAAAAATAATTAAAAGTAAAAGGTGTAAAATAAAATCAATCAGATAAAGTTAGTATTGTACAAGTAAAATGTTATGAAATCAAAAATCGTTAAAGTTCTCTTTCTTATCGGTCTCGTACTGATATTATTTTCTTCATGCAGAAGCAAATCATGCAGTGGCATGAAATACCATAATAGTGATGTGAAGCGCGGGTTGGCGCATTAAAATGGCGTGAAAAGTTATTTCACCGCATTATTGTTCTCCGTCTTATTGTTCAACAAAAAAACTACATCAAAGATAAGATACAACACAAATAAAATGAAGAAGCTGATGATGAAGTTCACAGCATCGCTCCGAAATAGCATCACATACGCCACCAAAACCACAATATAAAGCATAAATTTCAAGAAGGTGGAAAGCATAAACGAACGGATGAATTTATAAGGTTTGTCGGGATTCGAAGAAAGCAAAAACAGATTGGCAAGTAGGGAAGTTGCTAAAAACAAAGGCACGAGGAATAATAGTGCAGGGGATATATTTTGTTTTGGCAAAACGAAAAACAAAACCACAGCTAAACATTCCAACAATAATGAAAACAGAAATGTGTTGAGTAGTAATTTTCTTTTCATGTTACTTTTTTTTGATAAAATCTTTTATGGATATATAGATAGCCGTTCCCACAGAGAAAAAAGATAAGAGAATAGTGAAAATTGGAAACTTGATTCCTATCCATTTATCCAACAAAACGCCACCCCCAACTCCTATTCCTATAATAACTAACATTTGAACAGCAATGCTAGAGTATTTAGCATAAGAATTAAGCGAGTTCTGAGGCTTTTTCATTCATTAGTTTAGGCGAATAAGACGACTTCCGAGAATCGTCGGGCATTTTGCAAGTTCCTGAAAATTTAGCGCCGGGTTCGATAGAAAGTTTATCGGTAGTGATATCACCCACCAAATTAGCAGAAGCTTTCATGGCAAGCAGTTCGGTGACGTTCACTTTAGCTTTTATATTTCCCGAGAAATCGGCATTTTGACACACAATTTCTCCTTCCACAGTTCCTGTGACACCAATCACCACTTTTCCTTTTGAGTTTATGGAGCCAATTAGGGTGCCATCAATGCGCATATCACCTGATGCATTAATGTCTCCTTTGATGGTGGTGCCATTGCCAATAATGTTGATTACGGGGGATTCAATTTCAATATTTTTCGCCATAACAATAGTTTTTAGAAATTATACGGATTAATTTTATTAGGGTTTCGTGTAGTATTTTTTATAGAAAGTCAGATACAACTCTACATCTTTATTTTTGAAGAAAACAGGATAGTTAGCCGCAGAGATGATGAAATGTCTGAAATTTCCCTTTATGAGTTGGGTCATAACTTCAGGGGAATTCTCAACGGACTGCAGATAACTCAAGGCATTATCTTTATTTTCAAAACGACTTACATTTAACACCTCGAGGGTATCATTTAAAAATAAGGTGTTTATCAGGAACTGTTTCGCAGAAAAATACTTGGTGTTGTAGTTTGAAAAGGCAATCTTGAGATCGTTGATTTTCATGTTTTTTATTTCCACAACAGCTATATAAAAATGAAACGCTGCCGGGTCGAATTTGTATAAAGCAGGGGTGCCGGTTTGTACACCGCTTTGCACACCTGTTCCTGTTGGTGTTTCTGTTTCTGTCGTGGTTGCTGTTTTCTTCTTGGTCAATACGTCTAAGATGTCTTGCGCTTGCTTTTTCACTTCGGAGTCGGGATATTTTTGGACAATATTGGTCAAAGCTGCTTCAAACTCAGGCTGTGTTTTGGTTTTGCCGATGGACAGCGCTTTTAGCATTTCGAACTTTGGAATCAAAACTTTATCCTTTTTATCCCGAATTGTATTGTCAGCGTTTTGAATTACCACTTGATATTGTCCAGATTTGTATGCTAAATATGTTTCCTTATAAAAAACAGCCAATTGATTTTTAATGGCTTCCAACTTTTGATAATAATTGGGGTCAGTAATCATTTTGGCATAATCACTGTCGGCATATTTCGTAAGGATAAGATTTTTATAGTAGCCTGCCTTGCCTTCATTTTGTTTCTCGGTATAAATTTCAAAGAGATTATAATAGGCAGGTAGCATATATTTGCTTTCGGGGAATCTTTTTTCCAATTTATCGAAAGCTTCGATAGATTTATCCAATTCGTCCAAAGATTCTTTGTAAATGATGCCGATGTTATAAAGTGCTTCGCTGATTTTTAAATTTGATTTCACGATGGATTCAGGCGTCAAGGGCAATCGGTCAATATAGGTCTGTGGATTTTTGATGTCGGGCAACTTTTTATCTTTAGTAAGGTTACTGCTATCCACATCATCTTTCACTTCGTCAAAATTGAACTCTGTGACCGCTTTGTTTTTCAAGCGCCAAAGGTCTTCCAACTTGCGATTGCCCCACTTCCTAGCAAACTCCGTGAAGCCAAAACTCATGGATGATACATTATAAAAGTACCAAGAACCCGAATTCTGATTTCCTTGCTGATTCATTTGCGGCATGTTGTTGAGGGCATTTTGCGCATCAGCTTTTTCTTTGGCTATACGCTGTTCTTCCTTGATGATTTCGTTGATATGGGCATTGATTTTATTGTTCCGTTCGTTGACGGGCAAGCGAGCCAACATCTGCAAACTATCTTCTAAAGCAACAATGGTAAGGTTTTTCACCAAATCATTCAAGGTGTTTCTTTTGTTTTCGATGAGCAGATAGTTGGGAAAATCTTTCGGAAGATAGGTGACGCAACTGTCGTAATATATTTGCGCATTGGGATAATCGGGTGTAGCAAAATACAAATCGCCAAGCTTTAGATAGGAGAGCGATTTCTGATTGTTATTAGAAACGCTTAATTGTGCAGACTTTTTGAGATGTTCGATGGCAGTTTCCTGATCGTTTTCTTTTAAATAAATTTCTGCCAAAGCATAATGGATTTGGTCGAGATATTCTTTGTTTTTGTTATCGCGAAGCATACGGTTTAAGAGCTTTTTAATGTCTTTGCTGCCGCCCATGGTGACGTCATAGCTTTTTGCCAAATTAATTTTTGCAGCAAATTCCATATCGTAGGTTGGGTTCATACCCAAGACTTTTTTGAAAGATTCAGAAGCCTTAACCGCGTTGCCGCTCTTTTGAAAGGCTTGCGCTAAAATAAAGTTGAGACGGGTGCGGATATGTTTGCCTTTGTTGAGACGTATGCCTTGTTGGATATATTCAATCGCTTGTCCATATTTTTGTTGTTTCAGCAACACATCGGCAATGACAAGGGGATACATCTTTTCGGCGGCGCGATTGGCTTTGTTTTTTTCCATCTTTTTTTCGATGGATACCAACAAAGTTTCTGCCTCATCGGGTTTGCCTTGCTGAGCTAATACGCGTGCTTTCCAAATGATGGCTTCATATTTTGAATCTCCGTCCTTGAAACGATTCAACACGAAATTGAAGGTCTGCGTCGCCATGTCATAATCCTGTTTGTAGTAATAGGCTTTGCCGATAAGCATATACGAATCGTCTATCCATTTGACATGTTCAACGCCTTTGATAAAAATGGAATGTCGTTGAATGATAATCGCCCCTTTTTCGCTTGCACGATCCATAAAGCTATAGACGGACTGCGCATCGGCTTTGGTGCCTAGCTCATAAACAGGGAGAATCTTGGTGTAGTCGTCTTTGTTCTTCTTATATAGCTCAACGACGCCTTCTTTTAAGGCTTCTTTACCATTGAAATACGCATTGTAGTGAGCCGTAAGATTATGATAAAGTCTGCGCGATAAGGTGTTTTTCTTTGTTGAACATGCAGACAGCAGCAGCATGACACAACAAACAAGAATTATATTTTTACGTAAAGGTTTTCCTAGCACTTTTATTGGTTTTATACAAAATAACTGAAATTGTACAAATTTATTTTATTTTTTTCAATTGGAGCCAATTTAATTATAAAAATGTTGATTTTGTTCAAAGTTCGGAGTTCCGAGTTCATAGTTCCTAGTTCGGAGTTTGCCACTACGAATTACGAATAGGCGAATTACGAACAAACACTACGAATTACGAATTTTCGAATTACGAATGCCAAGTTCGGAGTTCAGAGATCGCTAATCACTTATCACAATTTTCCTCGTTTCAATTTGTTTGTCATCTATGATTATCTTTAGAAAATACAGCCCATTACTGAGTTGATTGCGGTGGAGGGTGATTTGATTGCAATCGGCGTAATGGTTTTGCAAAAGGAGTTTGCCTTGAAAGTCGTAAAAGGAAAGGGCAATGGAGGGGTAGGTTTTGTCGAAAGAGATTTGGGTGGAAGTGGAGAAGGGGTTGGGAGAAACCTTTGCATGTTGCTGCGAAGCGTTTTCTTCAATCCCACTGCATTCGCCTGCACCGGCAGCCCAAGTTCCAATGTCATCAATCATCCAACCTTCCTTATTCTTTATAACGGAATCGGAAATAAAGGTGAACCGTAGCATTAGGCTATCGGGAATAACAATAATGGTGTCATTTTTTACAGGGAAATACCAATGCCAACAAAACTCAGAACGAATCCATCCGTTTGACTTTCCATTAGTAATTAATTTATGCATTTGATAATTTGAGGAACTTTCGATAATATCAGAATTCCACTGAAAATATGACCACCCCATACCAAAATCACCATTGGTGTCCTTCACTATAAGCCAAGAATTACCTCCATCGTAAGAGGCTTCAATTATTCCTTTATCACCGATGGTGTCCATATCATATTTATGCGAAAAACTCATACAAGTACGGCACGTTTGAACTAAACCATGCTGAATTATATAAAGAAAGGATGAGGTATCGTTGGGAGGATAATTGCTCATGGTGTCGGTTACTATGGCGCGGTTTCCGTGATGCGCACTATTGAAAAATGTTTTGTAGGGTGTGCCTATTTGCCATAGGTTATTACTCGTTGGCAGTATCACAATCTTAGCATTGGGTTGCTCGAAATTGATACTATCTGCATATTGTGCATACATATTACTTATCGAAAATGATAAGATGAACAGGAGAATTAGTTTTTTCATGATTTTATATTTTTGAGATTCATAATCCTAAGAGCACTACAAAGGTCGGAAAAAAAATTCACATACAAAAGAAACTTCCAAAGAAATAAATATCTTTGGAAGTTTCTTCTATATGTTTACAAAAAAGAGTTTAGGTTACGCTTATCTCCACTTTGCCTTCAGTGTTGTTGGTGTTGATGAAGATGAGGAATTTGTTGGTGAGCGAATCGGTGTCGGTGCCTGCAATTTATCAACCTATTAAATCAATATTCATGACGCTAAAATAATTTATATATAAAAATTAAATCTTACAAAGATTTCATTAAAAAAGTTTCGGAAGGCTTTGTTTGTTCTAGACAAAGGCATCCTAAACCTTTAGGAAGGGATTGTTTGTTCTTGACAAAGGCATCCTAAACCTTTCGGGAAGGATTGTTTGTTCTTGACAAAGGCATCCTAAACCTTTCGGGAAGGATTGTTTGTTCCTGACAAAGGCATCCTAAACCTTTAGGAACGGTTTTTTATTTTTGACAAAGCGATCCTAAACAATTTTGGCGGGCTTTTCAGGAAAAACTATAAATTTGGCAGAAGGATTGAAGCCTGAGACGGAGCGCCAGGGATGGTAGCGGATAGCCCGCAGGGGCGTTATTCAGCCCCGAGGACTATGAGCGGACAGCCTGCCCCCCCCGTTTTTCAGGGGGGGAGGCGCCCAAACAAAGACCCAAATTCCAAATACCAAGACCCAAATCCCAAAAAGGGAAAAAAACTGCACGACTACGTTTTGGAGATAGAAATTATATCCGTCTCCCCCTTGGTATTTGGTGTTTGGATCTTGGAATTTGGAATTTAATTTGTGGATCTTGGTATTTGGATCTTAAAACTTCCTATTTTCCCAACTGATACATCATCTGTTTCAACTCGATTTCGGCGCTTTTGGCAGCATACTGAAAGTTGATGAGCTGATAGGCTGCGGTTTCGTAGCTTGCTTGGGCGGCTTTCAATTGGAGGATGGTAGCTTGCCCCTGTTGATAGTTTTGCAAGACCAAATCCACCAATTGCTTGGCGAGTTGGAAGTTGGTTTGTTGCGATTCGATTTGCGAGAGGGTGGTGGTGTAGGCGTTGAATTTGTTGGCAACGGCGGTGGCTAGGGTGTTGTAGAGGTTTTGGCGGGCAAGTGTGGCATTGTTGATGCTGAGCTTTGCCACTATCTTTTGTGTGCGATACACATTGCTGTTGAAGATGGGCACTTGGAGGGTCATGCCTGCGGTGGGACCGTAGTTTTGGTTCAGGAGGGTGTAGCCGCCATTGTAGTCAGCCCTGCCGAAATTGTAGGCAGCATTGAGGCGCAGGGAGGGATAGCGTTGGGCATTGGTTTCGCGCAGGAGTTGTTCGTTGATGTGGATTTGTTGTTCGGCAGAGAGCAGATAGGGGTTGCTTTTCAGATAGGCGTTGATGGAATCTAAGCGAAGGGTTTTATCTATGATGATGCTGTCGCGAATGTTGAAATTGGGTTTGGCATGAGAATTCAGTATCAGCATCAGGTTTGCTTTGGCTTGTTGGATGTTCAGTTGTTGGGAGTTGAGGTTTTGTTGGGCGGTATTGAGGTCGCTTTGGGCTTGCATCATGTCAACGCCATTCGCCATGCCGACGGTGTTTTTGGTGTTCAGAATGTCGAGTTTCTTTTGGGAAACATCCACTAGACTTTGCATAATGTTTAGATAGCTTTGTTGGCGAATGATGTCGTAATAGCTCAGCATCACCGAAGCGATGATGTCTTGCACCTGTGCGTTGAGTTCGGTTCGGCTTTGCTGTTGCAAGAGGCTGAGGCGTTTTTTGGTAGCCATCACCTTGAAGCCGTTAAACAGGACGATGTTTGCCGAAATGCCTGCATTGAGTGCGTTGCCCACGATGCCCGATTCGTTGGTTTCGGTGTTGTTGTTATATTTTTGGTTGATGGCGCTCAAGCCCATGTTGTCGCTCGCGGTGGCATTGATATAGGGCAGTCCGCCTGCGTAGCCGTAGTTGTTGTAGGCTTTGGCAATCTGAACATTGTTTTGGGAGATTTGGATGTCCAAATTGTTCATCAAGGCGGTGTCAATGGCGTTTTGCAGGGTGAGTTGCGTTTGTGCCTGCATGAGCAAAGGGAAGCATAAAGCGAGAGCTAAAAAAAATCGTTTCATTTTGTTTCCGTATTTAGGGATGAACTTTCTTGGTCTATTTCGGCTGCGATGGTTTCGCGTTTGGTGGATATAAACGTATAAACGGCTGGCACCACAAAAAGGGTGAGGATGAGCGAGAATAACAAACCGCCTACTACCACTATACCCAAGGGGATGCGGCTTGTGGCTGCCGAACCCAAACTCAAAGCAATGGGCAATGCGCCTAAGGATGTTGCCAAACTTGTCATCAAGATGGGGCGCAAACGTTGCACGGAGGCTTCCACCGCCGCTTGGAGTTTTGGCATGCCTGCATCGCGTTTTTTGTTGGCAAATTCTACAATCAGGATGCCGTTTTTGGTCACCAAGCCTATCAGCATGATCATACCTATCTCTGAAAAGATATTCAGCGTTTGTCCGAAAACCCACAAGCTGAGGAAAGCTCCCGGGATAGCCAAGAAGATTGTAATCATAATGGTGACGGGGTCGGTGAAGCTTTCGAATTGGGCAGCCAACACCAAATAGATGAGCACCAAAGCCAACAGAAACGCGAAGGCGGTGTTGGATGAGCTTTCGGAATAATCGCGCGAAGGTCCGCTCAGGGACGTTTGGAAACTTTCGTCCAAGAGTTTGTCAGCAATTGCCTGCATGGCTTTCACGCCGTCGCCTATGGTTTTGCCTTCGGCTAAAGAGGCAGAGATGGTGGCGGCTTTGTAGCGATTGAAATGAAACAGGGATGGGGGATTGGCATTCGACACTAGATTGGTTACCGATGCCAAAGAAATGCTTTCGCCTTTGTTGTTCCTCACAAAAAGGTTGGTGATATCCACAGGCTCTTGGCGGTCTTTCAATGCCACCTGACTGATAACCTGATATTGTTTTCCATTCATGATGAAATAGGCGAGACGTCGTCCGCTGAAGGCACTTTGTATCACATCGGCAATATCGGAAATGGTCAGCCCAAACTCGCGGGCTTTGATGCGGTCGATAATGACATCCACTTCGGGTTTGTTGAATTTTAGGTTGACATCTACATTGGAAAAGGTCTTGTCATCTTTGGCAGCTTCCAAAAACTTTGGAATGACGGCTTTGAGTTTGTCGAAATCTATATTCTGAATCACGAACTGAACGGGCATAGACCCTCGGGAAGATAAACCCACCGAGATGGTTTGTTCTTCAATGGGGAAAACACGCACATTGTTGAATCGGGATAGTTTCTTGGATAAAACTTTGACGACTTCTGCTTGCGTCTTATTACGTTCATTCGGGGGCACCAAACCAATACGTCCCATGCCGCTGTTGATCCCCGTGCTGCTAAATCCCGGAACGGAAATAAAAGAAAACTCACGCTCTTTGATGGAATCAATTAAGAAGTTGCCCAACTTTTCGGCTTCTGTAAACATATAACCATAGCTAGCGCCTTCGGGACCGATGATTTGCATACGAATATTGCTTTTATCTTCTATGGGCGCAATCTCGCTTTGGATATTCATGCCTATATATATTGCCATTCCAAAACAAAGCACAACGATAATCCAAGCCATCCACCTTCTATTCATGAAGCGTTGCAAGAGTTTTTTATAGCCGTTTTCCATCCCACTGAAAAAAGGTTCGGTGCGGTTGTAGAAACGGGTGTGTTGTGCACTTTTTTTGTTGAGATATACATTCAAAACGGGGGTGATGGTGAGCGAAACGAATGCCGAAACCAATACGGCACCCGCCAACACCACGGCAAATTCTTTGAACAAACTGCCCACAAAGCCTTGAAGAAACAATACGGGAAGGAACACTATAGCCAAGGTAAGGGATGTGGCGATGACTACAAAAAACATCTCCTTGCTACCTTCGATGGCTGCCAAACGAACGGGGATGCCTTTCTCTATCTTTCGGAAGATGTTTTCGGTGACCACGATGCCGTCGTCCACCACCAATCCTGTGGCAAGTATGATTGCCAATAAAGTCAAGATGTTTATGGAGAATCCCGCTAGATACATAATAAAGAAGGTTGACATCAAGGATATGGGGATGTCAATCAAGGGGCGGATGGCAATAAGCCAATTGCGGAAAAAGAAAAAGATGACGAGGATAACCAATAGGATGGCGATGAACAAAGTCTCTTTCACTTCCGTTAGCGAACGGCGCACCGCACGGGTGTTATCAATCAAAGTGGTGAAGCTGATGTCGCCTTTTTGCGTTTTCTTAATTTCTTCCAAACGTTTGTTGAATTCGTCGGAGATGTCAATGTAGTTGGCTCCGGGTTGGGGCACTATGGTCAAACCAACACCGCTCAAGCCGTTCAATCGCCAACTTTGTTCGTAAAGCTCGGGACCAAGTTCTACGCGTGCCACATCACCAAGGCGGACGATGCCGTTTTCGTCTTCGCGGATAATCAAATCGCGGAAATCTTTTTCGGTGGAGAGTCTGCCCAAAGCTCGAATGGTCATTTCGGTTTTGTTGCCGTATAATTTCCCTGAAGGAATCTCCACATTTTCTTTGTTCAACACGGTGGTGATATCGTTGAACGCAATGTTGAACGCATTCATTTTGTCGGGGTCAATCCACAACCGCATCGCGGGACGTTTCTGCCCAACGATATTCACGGCACTTACCTCAGGAATGGTCTGAAACTTATTCAACAAAACATTCTCGGCATAATCGCTCAACTCCAACAAACCTTTGCTAGGACTTTGCACCGCCAATAATATGATGAAATCGCTATTAGCATCTGATTTGGTTACCACGGGTGGGGCATCAATATCCTGAGGCAGATTTCGCAATGCCTGACTCACTTTGTCGCGCACGTCGTTGGCAGCAGATTCGAGGTCGGCATCAATATTAAACTCTACATTAATGTTGCTTCTGCCGATAGAGCTCGTGGAAGAGATGGTGCGTATGCCCGGGATGCCGTTGATAGATTTTTCGAGGGGTTCGGTGATTTGGCTTTCAATGATATCGGCATTGGCTCCCGTATAATTGGTGCTCACGGTTATCATCGGCGGGTCGATGGCAGGATATTCTCTCACACCGAGAAAACTATAGCCTATCACACCAAACAGTATGACAAACAAGTTCATCACGGTGGCAAAAACCGGCTTCCTGATAGAAAATTCGGAAATGTTCATGGGAGTGTTTTTCTTTAATTAAATAGCCTACTTACCGGGATTCATAAACGCATCAATTTTCTTCACCGCTTTTATCTTCACTTGCGAGTTGGGACGAACAAACAACACCCCACTCACTACCACACTGTCGCCTATCTCCACACCTTTGGTTATTTCAACAATGTTGGCGGTTCTGATGCCCGTTTCCACATTCTTGAATTGGACTTTGCCTTTCTTTATCAAAACCACCTGATTGGAAAACGCATCGGGAATGATAACATTGGTGGGCACCACTATGCCTTTCATTTTGTCGTCGAGCATCACTTTCACAAAAGCACCGGGGATCAACTTCCCTGATTCCAATTTGGCTCTCACTTTGATGTTGCGCGTAGCGGTGTTGATTTGCGGCTCAATGGCGCTGATGCTTGCCGACAGATTTTCTTCAGATGAAGCCGTTTGAATCTTGATGATCTTTCCTATGCTGATAAGGTTTTGGTAGGATTCCGGTATGGTGAAATCTATCTTTATTTTATCGGTTTGTTGCAGGGTGCCTATCAAAGTCGAAGGGTTCACATAAGCCCCTTCGCTCACCAAGCGCAAGCCCAAACGTCCCGCGAAAGCGGCTTTGATAACGGTTTTGTCTATCTGCGCATTCAAAACACTGATGTTGGCACCTATCAAATTCACCTGACTGAGCGCCGCATCGTAGGTGGCTTGGTCAACGCCATTCACAGCAAGAAGTTTCTTGAGGCGTTGTTCGGTTTTCTGTGCCAAATCCAATTGCACCTTTTGTTGAAGCAATTGCGCCTGCAAATCGGCATCGTTGATTTTAGCCAACACCGTGCCCGCTTTCACATCGGCACCATCGGGTATATTCAGATAGGTTATCCTGCCACTCACCTCGGGGTGAAGTTCCACCATCTCCTCCGACAACACACTGCCGTTGACTTCTATATTGGAAGGAAAGTCTTCATTGCCTGCAATAATAATATCAACGGGCACAGGCTGATTCTTTTTGGCAGCATTGGGATCCTTATTAGCATTTTTGCAGGAAGCAAAAGCGACCAAGCCTAGCAACAGGATGCTTAATTTGAAATGATTCATAGATTTAAAAATATTGTTTTGATACTTGTATCTGCCAAAAGCAGCATGATAAATTCGCTACAAAGATACTCTTTTTACTCATTACGTAGCCATGCCAATTAAATTGTTTATCAACGAGAGTTTTGAGGCGTTTGTTATGTGGAGGTTGATGACTTTGGAGATAAATGGTAAGGGTTGATGTTGTGGGAACATGGCATGTCCCTAAGGTTTATTATAATCACAAATGCCTTCTTTTGTGCTGCAACGCATCAAAAAATAAATGGGAACGCAAAGGGCACCTATGCAAAACAGAATGCTCATCACACCTATCAAGCGAAATGGCAAAGGTGCATACCTGACCATAATAAAGACATATCCGGTAGCTAATACAAAAAGTATTACGAAAAACAATAGCATGATACATACTATACGCCCCCATTCTTTATACTTAAATAATGCCCTAGATGCAAAAAACAGAGGGATGCAAAAAATAGAGATGGCAAAATCTAGCGAAGCAAAATGTTTATATATCCAATAACTAGGGTTCGAAAAAAAAGAAGTACTACCAAAACCTAGGTCTTGGTCGGTGTATGTAAAGACGGTTAGCAGCCCCCCCATGAAACCCATTGCAAAATAAGCAATTGAAATAACAAATAATATGATGCCAATTATTTTTGAGGGACGTAGTCTTTTGTCTAAATGTATTGTTGTTGTCATGATTATTTTTGTTGAATTACCACTAACGTATGCGCAGTCCAAACTAGAACTATTCTCCTATATCTATCCCACCAAGCTTCCCAACCTAAAAGCTTACTGCCACAAATATATCAGACAACAAAGATATATATTTTCTGATTACAATAGAAAAATAATCTGCATGAAAAAATAATCATCATCCCCCCCAAATAAATCAGTGCTTAAAAAACAAAGACACTAACACGAAAAATCATCATCCGCAGGCTAAATACTAATTGCTTGCGGTAAGATACTAATTGCTTGCGGTAAGAAACTAATTGCTTGCGGTAATTAACCTAATGCTTGCGGTAAGATACTAATTGCTTGCGGTAATTAACCTAATGCTTGCGGTAAG
>CAIOYH010000110.1 GCA_903862465.1 uncultured bacterium
AAATAAATTATAAACTAAAGTAGGAGGATAAATTATAGCTACAAATACTAATTTCCAACGCGGAAAAGGATTCGTTAAGAGAGAAGCTCTTCACAAAATAAATAACTTGATACAAGCACCGGTTGTTCGAGTAGTGGGAGATGATATTACTATGGGAATTTTCCCTATAAAAGAGGCTATTGCCATTGCAGAAGAGCAGGGTTTAGACCTTGTGGAGATTTCTCCAACAGCCAATCCACCTGTTTGCAAAGTAGTTGATTACAAAAAATTTCTTTACGAACAGAAACGCAAGCAAAAAGAAATGAAAGCCAAAGCTGCCAAAGTGGTGGTGAAGGAAATCAGGTTGGGACCCAACACCGATGACCATGATTTTAATTTTAAATTGAAACATGCCATGAAATTTTTGCAAGACGGATGTAAGGTAAAAGTAGATGTTTTTTTTAGAGGTCGTTCCATAGTGTATAAAGAACAAGGCGAAATCATACTACTCAAATTCGCGCAAGAATTGGTAGATTATGGCAAACCCGAGCAATTACCACGATTGGAAGGCAAACGAATGATCATGATATTAACGCCAAAAAAATAATCAATAACCAAATAAATAATTTGTAACATGCCAAAAATGAAATCAATTTCCGGAGCTAAGAAAAGATTAGACTTTACAGGAACCGGAAAATTAAAAAGAAAGCACGCCTACAAAAGTCACATTCTTACCAAAAAATCCATTAAAAGGAAAAGAAATTTGACCTACTCTGCCACAGTGGATAAGTCAGATGAGAAGAGAGTGAAGAAAATGTTAGCTTGCTAAGTAAATTAATTATTAACCTTGCCTTTAGCATAAGAGCTTCCATATAAAAAGGGGAACGCTAAAGCAAAAAAAACAAACAAATTATGCCACGTTCAGTAAATTCAGTAGCATCACGTCACAAAAAGAAAAAACTACTACGCCTCGTTAAAGGGCAGTTTGGTAGAAGAAAAAATGTATGGACCGTAGCCAAAAATGCCTACGAAAGAGGTATGCAATATGCTTATCGCGATAGACGTAACAAAAAACGCGATTTCAGAGGTCTATGGATCACTCGTATCAATGCAGGCACACGCCTTTATGGTTTGAGTTATTCAGCATTTATGGGTAAAATTCATAAAAAAGGGATAGAGCTTAACCGCAAAACCCTTGCCGATTTGGCAATGAACGAACCTGTAGCATTCAAAGCAATTGTTGATGCTGTAAAATAGGTCTTTTCAACAAGAAACAAAAAATGGGAGCGATTCGTTCCCTTTTTTTTTGCCATAAGCCAAGGACATCACTAATTTAAACACGAAGACACTAAGACTCTAAGAACACTAAGGGTGCAATAGTTTTCTTTGTACTTCGTGCCTTCGTGTCCTTGTGCCTTCGTGTCCTTGTGCCTTTGTGCCTTTGTGCCTTTGTGCCTTTGTGCCTTCGTGCCTTCGAGCCTTCGTGTTCTTGTGTCTCTGATTGGTCTTAAATCAAAAATCATAAATCTGAAATCAAAACCGCGCTTTGTTTTATTTTTTTCGTAACTTTGCAAAGCAAATTTAGATGAATTAT
Organism: uncultured bacterium; assembly: GCA_903862465.1. Lineage (GTDB taxonomy): Bacteria > Bacteroidota > Bacteroidia > Bacteroidales > CAIWKO01 > CAIWKO01. The sequence goes on from CAIOYH010000110.1 coordinate 1,574, forward strand.
GGTAGAAACTGAAATAGCGCAGAATAACAAAAAAACACCCGATAAGTTTATTGATATTGAGAAGATTATTGGCAACAAAAATCCTCGATTGCTGAAACTCTTGCCGAGCTTTATTGTGAATTATTTGAAGCGTATTTTGCATCAAGATGAAATCAATGACTTTATTTTTCGTCATAATCATCTGTATGGATTGGAATTTGTGAGTTGTATTGTGGCAGAATTTTCGAAGCAGGTGCATGTGTATGGCTCGCATAATATCCCAACGGACTCGCGGATATTGATTTCTTCCAATCATCCTTTGGGGGGCTTGGATGGCGTGGCGCTGATGCAAGCTGCCGGAAAGGTTCGCTCGGATATATTGTTCCCCGTGAACGACATCTTGATGAATTTGACCAATATCAAAAATTTGTTTATCCCCATCAACAAACATGGCAGCAATTCGCAAAACGTGAGAATCATCAACGAGACCTTCGCTTCGGATGTGGCTATGCTGTTTTTCCCTGCCGGATTGGTTTCGCGCAAGCAAAAAGGGGGCATCATCAAGGATTTGGAATGGAAAAAGACGTTTATATCCTATTCAAAGAAATATAAACGCGATATTATACCAACATATATTGGTGGTCAGAATTCCAATTTCTTTTATAACTTTGCACGCTGGAGAAAAAAACTTGGTATCAAACAAAATATAGAGATGCTTTATCTCGTTAATGAGTTCTACAAACAAAAAGACAAAACTATTGATATCATTTTTGGGAAACCTATCCCCTACACCACCTTCGATAAACGTTTCACGGATGTGGAATGGGCGTTGAAAATTAAAGAATATGTGTATCAATTAAAGGATAATCACGAATTAGCATTTGAATTTTAATATGGAAAATATAATACCTCCAATAGATAGAGCAATTTTAGAACGCGAACTCAGCGACGAGCTTTTCGTTCGGAAAACCAATTTTGGAGATAACAAAATATATGTGCTCAACGCTCACAATGCGCCCAATGTGATGCAAGAGATTGGCAGATTGCGCGAACTAACCTTCCGCAGGGCAGGCGGCGGAACAGGCAAAGCTTTGGATATTGACGAATTTGACGATATCGAAAAACCTTATCAGCAACTCATCGTTTGGGATCCGGGGGTGAAAGAAATCATTGGAGGCTATCGCTATATTCATGGCAAAAATGCTCACTACGATGAAAATGGCATTCCGTTTATCGCCACCACGGAGTTGTTTCGCTTTTCGGAACGTTTCCTCACGGAGTTTATTCCTTACACCATAGAGTTAGGGCGCTCGTTTGTGCAGCCCGACTATCAACCCATGGTGAACAGCCGCAAGGGACTTTTTTCTTTGGATAATCTGTGGGACGGTTTGGGCGCTTTGATTTATGACAATCCCGACATCCATTATTTCTTCGGAAAAGTGACGATGTATCCCCATTTCAGTCAGCCCGCGCGCGACATCATCCTCTATTTCTTGCATAAATATTTTCCCGATAAGGACGATTTAGTGAAACCCATCATCCCCCTCGAAATTGAAACCGACTACGACGAATTGGAACGGATTTTCAATGGTGGCAACTATGGCGCCGACTACAAACTGCTGATACAAACCTTGCGCAACAATTTCAACGAAAACATCCCGCCCTTGGTGAATGCTTATATGAACCTCACTTCCACGATGCGCAACTTCGGAACCGCCATCAATCCCGGCTTCGGCAGCGTGCAGGAAACGGGCATTTTGGTCACCATCAAAGATATCTACGACTCGAAAAAAGAACGCCATTTGAACTCCTACCGTAAAGAATTATCGAATGATAATTAAAACCGCCGCGTATATCTCAAGTTGTGTTGACCCGAAAAAATGTCCTGAACCGAAACTTCCCGAATACGCTTTTATTGGTCGCTCCAATGTAGGCAAATCGTCGCTCATCAACATGTTGACGGGCATTGGCGGCTTGGCTAAGATTTCGTCCACGCCTGGAAAAACCCAATTGATTAATCATTTTTTGATAAACGAACAATGGTATTTGGTTGATTTGCCCGGCTATGGCTTTGCGAAGGTTGCCAAAACCGTGAAGAAAGGCTGGGAGGCGATGATTTTAAGTTATCTCGAAAAACGCGAAAACCTCATGAGCACTTTCCTGTTGATGGATTCGCGCATCCCCATCCAAAAAAACGATGTGTGGTTCATCAATAAGTTGGGCGAGAAAGAAATTCCGTTTGTGATAGTGATGACCAAATGCGACAAAATATCCAAAGGACAACTCAGCGCCGCCCTCCTCAACCTGAAAACCAACCTGAGCGAAACCTGGGACGAACTGCCTCAGATGTTTAAAACCTCAGCCAAAGTAGCCGACGGCAAAGCAGAGATACTGCAATATATAGAAGAAACGAATCTGCTTTTCTGAGGCTTTTAGGCTTTAGACTTTTAGACTATTAGGAGAAGATCCAAGCTCCAAATTCCAAAACCCAAATACCAAGGAGGCAACCCTTTTAGGATAAGGTAATAATATCTCTAACAAGAAAGAAAAAAGAAACTCAATAATTCAAAACACCATCAGCTACCAATCCCCCTTGGAATTTGGAGCTTGGAATTTGTGATTTGGATCTTCTAAACGCTTAGTAATATTGCTTATTGATAAGATAGGATTGCACATAATCGTCGATGCCTTCCTCGAGGGAAGCAAATTCCAAATCGTAACCTATGGCACGAAGTTTATCCATCTTAGCTTCGGTGAAATATTGGTATTTGTCGCGAATGTCGAGGGGGGTATCCACGAAGTCTATCTTCGGTTCTAGGCGCATGGCTAAAAAGGTGTTGTTCACCAAGTCGAGAAAGGTGCTTGCTTCGCCTGTGCCTAAGTTATAGATGCCCGAATGTTTCGGGTTGAGATAGAAAAACAAACACACTTTCACCACATCTTTCACATAGATAAAATCGCGTTTCTGATGTCCATCGGCGATGCCCGCTTTGTGGGAACGAAACAACTGCATACGCCCCGTTTCGTTGATTTGGTTGAAGGCATGAAACACCACCGAAGCCATCCGTTGCTTGTGGAACTCATTCGGACCATATACATTAAAGAATTTCAAGCCTGCCCAAAAAGGTGGCGTGGTGGTTTGGGTGATCACCCATTTATCGAAATCATTCTTAGATTCGCCATAGGGGTTCAAAGGTTTCAGTTGCGGAATCAGCGACACATCATCGTCATAGCCCAATTCGCCAAGCCCATAAGTAGCCGCAGAAGAAGCGTAAACCATAGGAACCTGATATTCGGTACACAACTGCCACACGCTTTTCGAGTAATTGAGATTGAGTGTATCAAAAATACTCTTGTCGAATTCGGTAGTGTCGGTGCGCGCTCCCAAATGAAACACAAATTCCACCGCGTCGTGATTCTGACGAAACCAATCGAAGAACACATCGCGCTGCACATGGTCAATATAGGACTTGCTATCTATATTCACCAATTTATATCCCTTGAAGAAATCATCCACAATGATGATATCTTTGATGCCTTTATTGTTTAATTTCGCAAGCAAACAACTACCAATAAATCCTGCCGCTCCTGTGATTACGATTACCTTACTCATTCTATTTTAGATTTGTGATTTTAGATTTTAGATTTGTGAATTAAGATTTGTGATGCGCGTTTACCAAATACCTTTTCCCCTTTACATTTTACGAAAACTATTCACTATTCTCTATTCACTATTATCTAAAAACCCTACTCCCCCGTTCCGTGGCAGTTCTTATATTTCTTGCCGCTTCCGCAGGGACATAGGTCGTTTCTGCCTACTTTTTTCTCCACTTTTATGGGTTGAACATGCTGCACCTCTTGGGTGTTTTGTTGACGGGCTTGTTCCATGCCATCGTCGCGACTGATTTTGAGTTTGCTCATGTCCGTCTTACTTTGTTGGGCTTCTTTGATGGTTTCCTGATTTTTGAACGGCAGGGTTCCTTTCTCTAAGAACGAAACAATATCTTTGTTGATTTTCTGCACCATTTTCTTGAACAAACCAAAGGATTCGAACTTATAAATCAACAAAGGATCTTTTTGTTCGTAGGTAGCACTTTGAACAGATTGTTTCAAATCGTCCATTTCGCGCAGATGATCTTTCCATGCATCGTCAATGATAGCCAAGGAGATTCCTTTTTCGATGGCAAGGGTTACGTCTTTGCCTTTGTTGTCGTAGGATTTCTTCAGATTGACGATTACCTGCAAGGTTTTCAATCCATCGGAGATAGGAATGGCAATGTTTTCGTAGCGGCGGGAGTTATTTTCAAACACATCTTTGATAACGGGATAGGATTCCTGCGCTATCAATTCCGCTTTTTGCTGATAGGTCTTATAAGCCTTCTCATACAAATCGTCGGTGAGTTGTCCGGCATTGGCAGAGAAGAATTCTTTTTCGGTGAAAGGCGCATCAATCCCAAAATTGCGCAGCATATCGAGTTTGAAGTTCTCGAAATCGCGTTGCTCTTGATGGTCGTTGACGATATGTTCGCATACATCGTAGAACATATTGGCAATATCAACCGCCAAACGGTCGCCATGCAAACCGTGGCGGCGTTTTTCGTAAATCACTTCGCGTTGCGAGTTCATCACATCATCATATTCCAACAAACGCTTACGCACGCCGAAGTTGTTTTCTTCTACTTTTTTCTGAGCACGCTCGATGGACTTGGTGATCATCGAATGTTGAATCACTTCGCCCTCTTTCAGTCCCAATCTGTCCATGATTCTAGAGATACGTTCGGAACCAAACATGCGCATCAAATCATCTTCGAGCGAAACGAAGAACTGCGAAGTGCCCGGGTCGCCCTGACGTCCGGCACGACCACGCAACTGACGGTCAACGCGCCGCGATTCGTGACGTTCGGTACCTATGATTGCCAAACCACCCGCATCCACAACGCCTTTGCCCAACTTGATGTCGGTTCCACGACCTGCCATGTTGGTGGCTATGGTTACGGTGCCTGCCAAACCCGCTTCGGCAACGATATCCGCTTCCCGCTGATGCAATTTCGCGTTCAGCACATTATGGTTAATCTTTCGAAACTTCAACATCTTGCTCAGCAATTCCGATATTTCTACCGAAGTGGTCCCTACCAAAACAGGACGTCCTTTGCCGATGAGGTTGGCGATTTCGTCAATGACAGCATTATATTTTTCACGTTTGGTTTTATAGACCAAATCCTCGAAATCTTTACGCACCACAGGTCGGTTGGTGGGAATCACCACCACATCCAACTTATAGATGTCCCACAATTCGCCCGCTTCCGTTTCGGCTGTACCGGTCATCCCCGCGAGCTTTTTATACATACGGAAATAGTTCTGCAACGTAATCGTGGCGTAGGTTTGCGTCGCCGCTTCTATCTTCACATTTTCTTTGGCTTCGATTGCTTGATGCAGTCCATCGGAATATCGTCTGCCTTCCAATATACGTCCCGTTTGTTCGTCAACAATTTTGATTTTGTTATCCATCACCACATATTCCACATCAATTTCGAAGAGTGCATACGCCTTCAGCAGTTGGGTGACGGTGTGAACGCGGTCGGATTTCAACTCATAATCTTGCAGCAAATCATTTTTCTTTATCAGACGGTCGCTTTCGCTAAGGGGAGATTTCTCCAACTCGGCAATTTCGTTGCCTATATCCGGCAGGATAAAAAAGCGCGCGTCGTCGGTGCCCGCCGTGATGAGGTCAATGCCTTTTTCCGTCAGGTCAACAGAGTTGTTCTTTTCATCTATCACAAAAAACAATTCGTCGTCAATCAAGTGCATGTTTTTGCCTTGCTCAGCCATATAGAAGTTCTCGGTTTTCTGCATCAGCGCACGATTGCCTGATTCGCTCAGGAACTTGATGATGGCTTTGTTTTTGGGCAAGCCGTGATGCGCCCGCAACAACAAAGCGCCACCGGCTTTTTCGTTTTCCGAACTCAGCGGTTCTTGCGAGAGGAGTTTCTTTGCCTCTGCCAAAATGGTCGTAACCAAATTGCGTTGGGCGGCATAAATCCGCTGCACATTGGGACGGAAGGCTTCAAATTCTTGGTTTTCGCCTTTGGGCGTGGGACCCGAAATGATGAGAGGCGTACGCGCATCATCAATCAAAACAGAATCCACCTCATCCACGATGGTGAAGTTATGAGGGCGTTGCACCAACTCCTCGGGGGAGCGAGTCATGTTATCACGCAGATAATCGAAACCAAATTCGTTGTTGGTGCCGTAGGTGATGTCGCAGTTGTACGCATTTTTTCGCTCTGCGGAATTGGGTTCGTGGCGGTCAATGCAGTCAACCGTCAGCCCGTGAAACTGAAACAACATGCCCATCCATTCGCTGTCGCGGCGTGCCAAATAGTCGTTCACCGTAACGATATGAACGCCTTTGCCCGGCAAGGCATTGAGATACATCGGCAGCGTAGCCACCAAAGTCTTGCCTTCCCCTGTTCCCATTTCGGATATTTTACCCTGATGGAGCACCATGCCGCCGATGAGCTGCACATCATAGTGCACCATGTCCCAACGTATCATGTTGCCGCCTGCCATCCACGATGAATTGTAATACGCCGTGTCGTTCACGATGTTGATGCTGTCATATCGCGCAGCCAAATCGCGGTCCATCTGCGTGGCGGTCACTTCCACTTTTTCGTTTTCTTTGAACCTCCGCGCGGTTTCTTTCATCACGGCAAACGCCTCGGGCAAAATGTCGTTGAGCACGATTTGCGTTTTTTCGTAGATGGCTTTGGTCATCAAATCTATGTCCTTATAGATGCCTTCTTTTTCATCAATGGAGATGGTGTCGTCGGTTTCGGCTTGCTCTTTCAGCAGGGCGATTTCTTGTTCGTCGGCAGCCACATTATCTTGGATGATTTGCTTGAATTCGATAGTTTTTTGGCGCAGTTCGTCGTTCGACAAGGTGCTGATGTGCTCATAAGCTTTATGAATTTGAGCCACCACAGGGTTGATGGCTTTGATGTCGCGGTCAGATTTTGAGCCTAATAGTTGTTTGAGAAAATTAACCATTATATGTTATTTTTGAAATAGGATGCAAAAGTACAAAAATTTCATGAAGGAAGACGGTTTTTTTTATGGAGATTTTTTCATGGAGACAGGGAGGGCATGCAAATAGGGAGATTTTAAGATCCAAGTTCCAAATTCCAAATACCAAATACCAAGGGGGCAATACCCAAGGGGGAAATACCAAATACCAAATACCATGGGGGAAATACCAAGGCTTTCCCCAAACCTTTGGAACTTGGAGCTTTGATTTTGGAGCTTGGAATTTAAATGCTCTGTGAAGCTCTTTTTCTCTGTGTGGCTCTGTGTAACTACTTTTTTTTGGAATTGCATTGAGAATAGAAGCTACTCGAATGTTTTCAACAGATAAAAAACTCATCTAAAGAAATGCAAAAATCATTATGGCTAAGAAATTAGGCATTGGAAACCATCAATTTTAGCCAATTTGCCACAAAAAAGGCGTTAGTAAACCTCAGCAGGGCGTTAGCAATCTCCGGCAGGGCGTCCGCAAACTTCAAGAGGTTGTCCGCAACCTTCAAGAGGTTGTCCGCAAACTTCGCGAGGGCGTCCGCAAACTTCAGGAGGGCGTCCGCAAACTTCAGGAGGGCGTCCGCAAGCTTCAGGAGGGCGTCCGCAAGGTCCGGGAGGGCGTCCGCAAGGTCCAGCAGGGCACTTTTTTGCTTGCTAAGAGGTTTTTGAAGTTTGCGGAAAAGGTTTTGGGCTTTGCGAAAAGGATGGCGGAGTTTGCGTAAGGGTTTTTCTTGAAAACGTAGTGCCGATAAGGGTTGGCGGAGGAGTCGACGATGTTAGCTGAAATGATTTTGTTGTATAAAAATGGATGGTTGAGGCTTGCAAAAGGCTTTTAGAGGGTGGCGGATGGATTATTGGGGTTCGCGTAGCGCGGCAGTGTCTGATGGAAACGCTCTTTTTCTATTTCCCGCAGATTGCGCTGATTTACGCTGATGGTTCTATTGTGTTCTATGTGCCTAGTGTTTTGAAAAAAAACTAAATCAATTTTATTTCTCCATCTCGAACCTGTCGCATAAATTCTTTCTGTTGTTCCAAAGTCATTCCTTGCATTTGGAATGCCAACTTTTCTTTAATCGCTCTAAAAAATGCAACGGAGTCGAAGGTTTTTTTCTTTTTAGTCTTCATCTTTAAAAAATTCTAAGGGTGTTCTTATATCTATTAATGGGAAACCTAATTTTAGGTTTATCGAGTTAAACAATTTTATTTTATCGAAATTCACAATATGCTTGAAATTCCAACTCACCAAACAATCAAGCCTATTGACAGAAGCTATTGCGATATGATACGCATCATTCATGCTAGCTTGTCCCAATGCTTTTTCAGAAACATAAGTCTCAGCAAGCTTTTTTGCTTCATCATTCAGTTCGGCATATTTATAGCAATCGAGAGGAATTAGTTTTTAAATTTCTTGAATATAAGCCGGAGCTAAACTTAATTCCGTTTCATTTACTTCCGAAAAATACACATCAAAATCTTTATGAATAATACGGTCAAAGAGTCGTTTGGTAGCAACGTCAAACTCCTCGTCAAAATAACCGCCAATAACTGATGTATCAATATAAATTCTTTGTCTCATTTGTTTTTAAAAATAAACACAAAGATACACAAAATCTGAATACAAATTTATAAAACAATAAAGAATTATTCAAAACATATTTATAAGGGTTAAAACATTTGCTCCGCACCATTCCCGTTTTTCTGTGTCATATGCGGAAAACTCTCTCTTTTTGTTTCCCGCAGATTGCGCTGATTTACGCTGATACTTCTATTGTGTTCTATGTGCCTATTGTGGAGAAAACATAATGCATTTTTCTATTGTGTCTATGTGCCTATGTGGTTTTAAAAAAAATAATTCACTCTTTTACCAAGTTTTATCTCCATTTAGGCGTTATACATATTACGCGCGCGCTTTCTATTTATTCAATAAAAAAAATGCCTTATGAAAAAACTTTACGTTTTCTTAGTCGGTTTGCTTTGCGGAGCAACATTTGCTCAAGCACAATGCACCATTACCCTAACAGCTAACCCCAATTCGCCCGTATGTGCCGGCACTGCTGTGCACCTCACTGCATCGGGCGCCAACACCTATGTGTGGACCCCCGGCGGTTTGACCGGCAACTCCGTTACGGTGAATCCCACAGGAACCACCACTTATACCGTTATCGGAACAGATTTAAGTAGTAATACATGTTCGGCGTTTGTGGTGGTTACGGTGAATCCGACGCCGACGGTAACCAACACGCCATTGTCGCAAACCATTTGTTCAGGATCACATACAAGCTTGGTCACCCTTACATCGAATGTTTCAGGGACTAACTTTACATGGACAGCCTCAGCCACCGCCGGTGTTACAGGTTTCACCACAGGCAGCACCAACACTCTTCCTGTTCAAACAATATCCACAACAGCGACAACACAAGGAACCGTTACCTACTTCATTGTCCCAACTGCTGCCGGGTGTAGCGGACCACTAACAAATTACACCGTTTTAGTAAATCCATTGCCGACGGCAACCACCACGCCTTTGTCGCAAACCATTTGTTCAGGAGCACAAACAAGCGTAGTCATCCTTTCGTCTAATGTTTCAGGAACTACCTATTATTGGACAGCCACAGCTACAGCAGGTGTTACAGGTTGGACACCAAACGGCACCAACACTATTCCTGCCACAACTATCTCCACGACACAGGCAACACAAGGAGCCGTTACCTACGCCATTACTCCAGATGCCGCCGGGTGTAGCGGACCAACAGCAAATTACACCGTTTTTGTAAATCCATCGGGTAATGCTTCTTTCAATTATGCATCTTCAACAATATGTCAGGCTGGAGACGATGTTTCTCCTATCTATGATAGTATCACAACAACGGGTGTTTTCTCTGCTTCTCCGGCAGGTTTGGTTTTTCTTAATACCACAACCGGGCTTATTGATGTGAGCGCAAGTGCCACAAACACCTATACAGTTACATATACCATAAACGGATTATGCCCTTCATCTAGCACAACGAGTTTAACTATTGCTCCGGGGAATCTAGTCAACGTTACAGTTCCAAGTAATATTACGCTATGTAATGGCACCGTCGTTGCGTCAACTGTCTTTTCAAGTACACCTCCGGGAGCCACCTACACTTGGACAAGTTCTAACCCTTCCATAGGTATGCCTGCTAGTGGTTCGGGAAATGTTCCTGCGTTTACTGCCACCAACACCGGCACAAATACAATATATTCAGTGATAACGGTTATTCCGATACTTAGCGGCTATTGTAGTACGCCATCAGCTTACGGCATCACGGTTTATCCCACTCCGCACATGACGGTTCCGGCAAATATCACGGCATGCATAGGCAGCCCTGTGCCTGTCACGGCTTTTTCAAGCAACTTATCTGGAACAACATTTGCATGGACGAACTCAAACCCTGCCATAGGATTAACAGCAGCTTCAGGTACTAGTAATCTACCAGCATTTACTGCGACAAATTCCGGTTCATCACCTATCACCTCAACGATTACGGTGCAATCCACTCATGGTGCTTGCATAGGTACTCCTGTTTCTTTTACCATAACGGTGAATCCTGTGCAGAATGTTACTGCAAGCTACTCACCCAATCCCGCTTGCCTCGGTCAAAGCATTTCCCTTACTTCAACCCCTTCCGGAGGCACTTACACATGGACAGGACCCAGCGGATATGCGAGTGCTATGCAAAACCCAACAGCATTCACGCCCACATGGTCGTCGGGCACTTTCACGATAAGTGCGATTTATAGTGGCTATACATGCACAAACACGGTTACGGTGGTTATGCATCCTCACCCATCCATTGCAATTTCTCCTACCAATCCTACTATTTGCGCAGGAAGTTGCCTAGCACTGACTGCATCGGCAGGCACTGGTACTACCTATACATGGCAGCCCGGCAGTTTGACCGGTTCTACTGTTACGGTTTGCCCTGCCACGAGTACTACTTATACTATTTTTGCAACAAGTAGTTTTGGATGCACCGGCTCAACAAATGCACAAGTTACGGTAGCAAATAATTTCTCTTTTAATGTTTCTCCCCCCAATGCAACTGTGGATGCCGGGCAATGCGCCACATTTCATATCACCACGGCAGGCACCTACACCTGGACACCTTCTCTTGGATTAAACACAACGGTTGGATCCACCGTTACCGCCTGCCCTGCTACTACTACAACTTATACCGTAATGGGTGTAAATGGTTCAGGCTGCACTGCAACCACCCTCGTTACCGTGCATATCACCGGAAATTATATTGAGGATGTTTCGGGCAGCAGTCCGTGCCCTCTTCCTTATTTAGCCATATTGAACATTGCTGATAATTTTGTGCAACAAAACGACACCATTCTTTATAATCTGAATTATGGCGATGGAGCGGATTCTACGTTTACGGTGATGTATCAAAACAACCCAACACCTTTGGCAGCCATCACGCATGCTTATACCGCTATGGGCACCTACTCTCCTTTCGCCATTTTGCAGCATACCAATGGGCTATCGGATACCATCCACACCCAAAACCTCATCGTGGCAAGCGATACTTGTGGCGATATTTCGGGAAAGGTTTTTGTTGATGTTAATTCAAATTGCATAGCAGATATTGGTGATAATCCTGTAAGTAATCAGTTTGTAAAATTATACAATGGTACTACATTAATTCAGGCACAATTTACAGATGCCAACGGTTTCTATTGTTTTAACGTCCCTAACGGGAACTATACATTGAAGATTGATAGTAGTTATTTTAATTCTTATGCCTTGCTTTGTCCTGTTGGTGGGAGTTATGCTATTTCAGGTATTCCTGCCACAAACAAAAACTTTGGATTGGCATGTCTTCCCGGCTTTGATTTGTATGGCATGTTTACAGCAGGCGGAACATTTCGTCCGGGAAGTTCTTCTCATTTTTGCTTTAGAGTGGGCAATTTTCAATCAATCCCCACTACTGCTTCTGTAAAGTTGTATATGGACCACCGAACAACATATACTTATACAAATCCTGCGCCTACATCCATAAACGGAGATACCATTACATGGCTAATACCAAATTTAGCTACCCCAAGCAATGCGTACAGAAATTTTTGGGTTTCGGTTATGGATTCTCCAACTTTAGTTATAGGCGATTCGGTTCATTATTGTTTGAGTGTTACGCCAACAATTGGTGATATCAATGTTTTAAATAATAACAGTTGTGCTAAATGGGTCTGTACAAATTCTTATGACCCGAATGAAAAAACAGTTAGCCCCGCCGGAGATATCACCAAGAACACCGACTTGACCTATACCGTCCATTTCCAAAACACGGGCAACGCCGAAGCCTACAACATTTATATCTTGGATACTTTGGATGCCCATCTCGACCTAAGCACCTTGGAAATGGTGGCTGCCAGTCATCCCTACAGTGTGGAGATATTGAATTCAACACAGAAAGATGTGCTAAAATTCTTCTTCCCCAACATCATGTTGCCCGATAGCGGCAGCAATCAAATGTTGAGCAATGGTTTTGTCAGTTATAAGATACGCCCATTGGGGAACTGCGTCGAAGGTACGATTATCACCAATCTTGCGGATATTTATTTTGATTACAATCCCGCCATCGTCACCAATATGGTGCAGAATCAAATTCCACTCCTCCTCGCCGTGAATGAGGAAACCAACAACAGCACCCGCGACCGTGTGATTCCGAATCCCGTTAGCCAACAAGCCACGCTCACCTACGCGGTGCCCGAACAAGGCAAAACCTTGATTAAACTTTTCGACATCACCGGCAAAGAAACCCTAACCCTGCTCAATCAAGACCTCGACCCAGGCGAACATCATCTGACCTTCGACTGTAAAGATTTGAAATCGGGTATCTATTTCATCAGGATAACCACCATACGGTCATCATCAGTGGTGAAATTGGTGAAGCTTTAAAATGGGATACAAAAATATCTTACTGCATTAGTTTATTTAGTTTTGTTGTGAATCATTATAAATATACGCCTTATGAAAAAACTTTACGTTTTACTCGTCGGTTTGCTTTGCGGAGCAACATTTGCTCAAGCACAATGCACCATTACCCTAACAGCTAACCCCAATTCGCCCGTATGTGCCGGCACTGCTGTATATCTCGATGCATCGGGCGCCAACACCTATGTGTGGACTCCCGGCGGTTTGACCGGCAACTCCGTTACGGTTAATCCCACAGGAACCACAACCTATGTGGTTACGGGAACGGATTTATCGAGCAATACGTGTTCGGCGTTTGTGGTGGTCTATGTAAATCAAACACCGACGGTAACAGTTCCTGCCAATATTACTGTTTGTAATAATAGTACCATACCAACAACCAACTTCACAAGCACACCATCAGGAGCAAGTTTTACGTGGACTTGTTCCAACATAACTATCGGTTTGGCGGCAAGCGGCACGGGCAATATTCCTTCTTTCTCGGCTCACAACACCACTTTAGCACCTATCACCGCAACCATAACGGTGACGCCTACCCTTGCGGGATGCGTTGGAACTCCAATGTCTTATACTATTACGGTGAATCCGAGACCGACGGTTACGGTTCCTGCCAATATTGTTGTTTGTAATGGTGCTACTGTACCTGCATCAAACTTTGTTTCCAACCCTACAGGCGCTACATTTACATGGACGTGTAGTAACGATTCTATAGGCATAACACACTCAGGTATTGGAAACGTCCCATCCTTTATTGCTACAAACAATTCTTCAAATCCAATCATTACTGTTATTATAGTTATTCCAACTTTAAATGGTTGCAGTGGAATTTCTTCTTCTTATACCATTACGGTTTACCCACAGGACAATGCAACATTTACTTATACTCCTTCAAATATATGTCAAGGGGGAACGGATATTACTCCAAGCATAGCTAGTGGTTCAACCGGAGTTTTTTCTGCTACTCCCGCAGGACTTATTTTTCTTAATACCACGACCGGACAAATAGATGTTAGCGCAAGTACTGCAAATACCTATACTATTACTTTTGCAACGAACGGATTATGTCCTTCGCAAAGTACGAAGGTAATTACAATTGTTCCCGGTGCACCTGTCACTGTTACATTACCAAGTAATATTTGGGCATGTAATGGCACCGTCATCCCTTCGACAGTATTTTCGAGCACACCTCCAGGTGCCACCTACACATGGACAAGCTCCAACCCATCCATAGCCATGCCCGCGAGTGGTTCGGGCAATGTACCGGCTTTTACTGCCACTAATACTAGTTCAACTATCCAAACCGCCACAATAACGGTTACCCCAACTCTAAGCGGTTATTGCAGCACGACATCCACTTATACAATTAATGTTTATGCGCCTGCAACTGTTTATAATCCCCCAAATGCAACGTATTGTATTGGAAGTTCTGTTCCCGCCTATACCTTTTCCTCTGAACCAATGTTTGCCTCTTTCGTTTGGACCAATTCAAACCCCGCCATAGGTCTAACATCCGCTTCAGGCAGTGGCAATCTACCTGCTTTTACTGCCGCTAATTCAGGTTCATCACCCATTACATCCACAATTACGGTTACTCCTTCTACCGGAGGTTGTAACGGAACCCCGGCATCCTACACCATCACGGTAAATCCTGTGCAAACGGTTACAGCAACAGCAACACCCAACCCGGTCTGTGTTGGACAAAGCATTAATTTATCCGCATCGCCTTCTGGTGCGTCAGTCTATTCATGGACAGGACCTAGCGGTTGGGTGAGTAATTTGCAAAACCCAACCATAAACTCACCTTGGTTTTCGTCTGCCGCTTTCACTGTATATGCCAACTATGGTGGTTATGCTTGCACCAACACGGTTACTATGATTATGCAGCCCAATCCTACTGTGGTTATTCAGCCCAACAATGCCGTTATTTGCCCGGGAAGTTGCGCTGCGCTAACTGCTTCGGCAGGCACGGGTATCACCTATATGTGGTCGTCAGGCATCGGCAATATGCCGAATGTAACGTTGTGCCCCGCCACCACCACAACTTACGTGGTTACGGCAACCAACACAAATGGATGTTCCGCCACGGCTTTTGCGGTAGTATCGGTGGGTTCTAATTTCTCTTTTAATGTTACTCCTCCGAATGCAACTGTGGCTACAGGGCAATGCGCCACATTTCATATCACCACGGCGGGCACCTACACCTGGACACCGGCTCTCGGACTAAACACTACGGTTGGATCCACCGTTACCGCCTGCCCTGCTGCTACCACTACTTATACGGTGATGGGCGTAAACGGCTCCGGCTGCACCGCAACCACACTCGTTACGGTGCATGTCACCGGAAATTATATTGATGATGTATCGGGCAGCAGTCCCTGCCATCTGCCCTATTTAGCCATATTGAACATTGCAGACGATTTTGTGCAACACAACGACACCATCCTCTATCATTTGGATTATGGCGACGGTGCCGACACCACTTTCAACATGATATATCAAAACGAACCAACACCTTTGGCAGCCATCACGCATACATACTCCGCTATGGGCACCTACTCTCCTTCTGCCATTTTGCAACATACCAATGGGCTTTCGGATACCATCCACACCCAAAACCTCATCGTGGCAAGCGACACCTGCGGCGATATTTCGGGCACGGTGTTTTATGATAACGATGCGAATTGCCTCCCCGATGTTGGCGAATTCAGAATAAGCAACGCGCTAGTGAAACTCTACGCTCCGGGGCACACTTTATTGCAAGCGCAGTTTACAGGTGCCAATGGTTTTTATAGTTTCAATGTCCCTAACGGGAATTATACGGTTGAGATTGATAGCTTAATCTATAGTTCCTTTGGATTATTATGCCCCTCCGGCGGAACTTATGCTATTACGGGTATCCCTGCCTCAGGGAAGAACTATGGTGTGAACTGCATTGCAGGTTTCGACCTGTATGGCACCATGTCGACAGGTTTATTTCGTCCCGGATTTAATTCAAACCTGTGGTTAAACGTTGGAAATCTATTATGCACTTCCACCAATGCCACCGCCAAGTTTGTATTAGATTACAGAACTTCGTATGTGAGTGCATCGCCGGCTCCTTTAAGCATAATAGGTGATACTATTTCATGGGCGGTGAATCATTTGTCTATTGTTGATACAGCTTCTAGAACATTATATTTAACTGTTCATGTTTCGCCAACGGCTGTGGTGAATGATTCGCTGCAGTTTAAATTATATGTAAACCCAATGATGGGCGATGCGAACCCCGTGAACAATACCGTGATTCGCAAGTATAGAATCATAGGCTCTTGGGATCCGAATGCCAAAGAAGTTAGCCCCGCAGGAAACATCACCAAGAACACCGACTTGACCTATACCGTCCATTTCCAAAACACGGGCAACGCCGAAGCTTATAATATTTATATCTTGGATACTTTGGATGCCCATCTCGACCTAAGCACATTGGAAATGGTGGCTGCCAGCCATCCCTACAGCGTGGAGATATTGAATTCAACGCAGAAAGATGTGCTGAAATTCTTCTTTCCCAACATCATGTTGCCCGATAGCGGCAGCAACCAAATGTTGAGCAATGGTTTTGTTAGTTATAAAATACGCCCATTGTCGAACTGCGTCGAAGGTACGATTATCACCAATCTTGCGGATATTTATTTTGATTACAATCCCGCCATCGTCACCAATATGGTGCAGAATCAAATTCCGCTCCTTCTCGCCGTGAATGAAGAAACCATCCCCAGCACCCGCGACCGCGTGATTCCAAATCCCGTAAGCCAACAAGCCACGCTCACCTACGCAGTGCCCGAACAAGGCAAAACCTTGATAAAACTCTTTGACATAACGGGCAAAGAAAGTCTAAGCCTGCTCAATCAAGACCTCGACCCAGGCGAACATCATCTGACTTTCGACTGCAAAGATTTGAAATCGGGTATCTATTTCATCAGGATATGCACAAGTCGGTCGTCATCGGTGGTGAAATTGGTGAAGATGTAAAGGGAAATACCAAGTAACAAGATCCAAATACCAAATACCAAACACTACGAATTACGAATGTCGCAATAAAATAAAAAGCTCACTTTACCGGTGGGCTTTTTTATTGTTCTACTGTTGAGGGTTCTTAGTGTATCTTTGTGGTCTTAGTCCTGTCCCGTACCGCACCTGTCCCGCACTGAAAGTCGGGAGGTCGGGAGTCTCAGTGTTTTTTTCATTTTGGTTTTAGGAGGTTGCTTAATTTCAAAACTCCAACTGACCACTTCCTCAAAAGAGGTGGTTTGTTTTTTTTATACCGCTCATTCTGCATAGGATAAACAAAAAAATAAAATAGTTCCTATAACAACGATGATGATTGTAACAACAACGATGATGATTGTAACAACAACGATGGTGATTGTAACAACAACGATGATGATTGGAACAACAACGATGGTGATTGGAACAACAACGATGATGATTGGAACAACAACGATGGTGATTGTAACAACAACGATAATGATTGGAACAACAACGATGGTGATTGGAACAACAACGATGATGGTTGGAACAACAACGATGATGGTTGGAACAACAACGTTGATGATTGGAACAACAACGTTGGTAGATGGAAAGCCTTATTCCGGCATCAGCATCAGCTTCGATGACTGAATCACCACATCCTCGGCAAGGAGTTTATAGACATAGATTCCAGGGCTGAGCTGCGGAAGATGAAGCGTCGTTTGTGTTTTGTTATCCGTGAGCGGCATGGCATATACCTTCACGCCTAAAGAATTATACACCTCAAATCTCGCATTCCGCATGGGTTTTGTGACGAGATTCACCGTGCCTTTGCTTGGATTTGGATACACCTGCATAGATGCTGTTGCGAAGGATGTATTCACCGTTAAAGATGAATTCGAATCAAAGTTAAACAGATTCACCCATTCAGGATGGTCAATAAACAGATTGCGATTCAACTGCACAGCATAAATATCGTCGTTGCGCGCAATTTCCCAATTGTCGGGCGGGTCTTGTGTGTTCCATTTTTTCAGCAGATGGATGTCTTGCCCATACAGAATGGAAGCATCAATCGTGTCGGGCACAAACCACGGATTGCCGCTCACGCCATCGTAGCACAGCACCTGATAGAACATCGCACGGGCACAATCGCCTTTCACGCCATCCCGCGGCTCAAACACTACATGATTCAACGAATCGAGACCTTTTTTACCTAACAGATATTGATATTGCACAGTCACCACTTTTCCCAAAGGAAGATTAGAGCGATACACATTAATCTTATTTTGATTGACAGGCATCAAATTGTGATAATCGGCATACTCGGGCAAAGAGGTATAATTGCCATAGTTATAGGTAGGCATCCAGCTTTCGCAATACACATGCTCGCGACTATACACCGTGAACGCAAAGGGCTCGCTATACACATATTTCTCTCCCGAATAGGCACAAGAAAGCACCTTCTTACTTTGACCACTCACGACCGTATCTCTGCTCTCGAAACTGTTGATTAAATACAAGTCATAATCGCTATAATAAAGTGTTGTGTGAACATTCACCAGATTGTGCAAATCCAACCATAAGGTCGGCGATACTATATTGATACCATCATAATAAGTGCCTATCATATTCGCGAGCGTGGTCGTATCGCGTGAAGCAACCGACGAGGTCAGGTAGTTTTGATAGCCGGTGTAACCATTCGCAGGAAATACTTTGATATAATAATGCGTGTTTGCCACCACATTGCTTGGATAAAAATAACCCGCTGCACCCACATAGCACACTTGCGCACCGCCGATATAATCTCCTTTCAAATACGTTTGACCATCCAAAGGTTCTTCTGTTATGGTGGAATCTTTCTTGAGAACGATGTAGGTATCGGGCAAACTGCCACCATCAGCAAAATCCACCCTGAATTTATAGGATTTAATGTCTGAAAAATTTAGATTGATAGCAGGGCTTGTGGGTTCAGTTGCACAACAGCCTTTCACTGCCCATAGATTCACATCGTAGGGGTTATTATCCACATCATTATTCACAAGAGACATGGCGGCTGTTTTGGTTCCATCGGCACCACTGCCCACAAAATTAAGCGTAAACGTAGCAGAATCATTAGGAGGCACATTGAGGGGGATGTTTGTAACACTAAACATGGCAGCATCCACCCCTGAGAAGTTGGCAGCCGTAATGCGCAGGGTAGAATCCAATCCCGAATTGATAACTCTGAACACAGAAGAGGCGGCATTACCAATGATGGCTGTCGTCATATTTGGAATCAAATGATTGCTGAGTCTTACTTTCATGTTGGCATCGGGTCCGGGAGGTCTTCTCTTCACCGTGATATCATCTATGCACACATTGCCCGATGACTTAGCAGTATAATAAAACCGAACATAGCGGCTATTAGCCAATAGCACGTCTTTATAAGGAGCAGCATTTGCAATGCTAGTGTTTGGTATGTTTGCATCCGTGAAAGTCCTAACAGTGCTCCATGCTGTGCCATTAACAGATTGTTGAATGGTGAAAGTGCCGCCAATGAAAGAGGCACCACGCAAATAATAAATCAAAGTGTCAGGCTCGTCCACAAAGTGGATGGTAAGATATATCCCTGTCCCATCAAACTTAATCGCATTGGGTGGCGAATGATAATAACTCGACGAAGTATAATAGCCCGTGATGTTAGTTGACCATCCAATAGGTATCGTTCCGGGTGTACAATCCCAAAAGGTAGGCAAGGCAGTTTGAGCCTGAAGCTGCATGCCCGTTATGGCAACAAAAACAAAAAGGACATATCGTAAGCGTAGTTTCATATCAGATGGACTTTAATAAGCAATGTGTTTTCAAATCTTCTTTTGCTCCTCCTATGTAAAAAAAGAAGCTACCTTTTTCATAAAGATAGCTTCCCTTTATAAAGAAAAGAGGCTTTAGTTATGTGTTCCTTTCAACAGTATCGATTTGAGTTCCCATGTTGCGGATTCTGATGTTGAACTTAGATATTTATAAGCAAAATGAACATTAGCTTGTCCCTCATAAGATGCCGGCAAAGCAATTTGTCCTGAACTTACAAAGGTCCAATCAGCACCTGAAGGGTAAACTGTAATCGGAATTTGTTCCCATGTTGCCAGTGTAGGATCTCCAGAAGTATAATTCTTAGAAGCCCAAAGAGTATGATTTGTCATCATATTTCCCACAACACCTTTATTGATTGTATGGCTAAAAGATAGTTTTACTGTATTAAATTGAGTTAAGTTAACAGAAGGAGAAATCAACCAATCCTCGTTAGCATTATTTGCACCGCCACTAAAGCCAGACATAGTCATACCATAGGTAGCACTGAATGTCCATGTTTGAGCACCCGCAACGCTAACGGCAGTGAAACTACCAACACTAGCAGAGAAAGGTTCGTTCAGTATAATTTGTGATGAATAATCGAATCCAACCACGTCGTTCAAATCACGAATGTACAATTGTAAATCGGTGCCAAAAAGACCGAGAACGCCGGTAATACTTCCTGTTCCATCAGGCAAAAGTGTAGCACGAAATGTAGCGTAATTACTGCTTCGCAATATCAATGTATTTGTACCATCCGAAATCGTACGGTTTGTGCTAGCAGCAGCATCAGCATAAGGCAACGCCACTTCAACAAAATGAACATTTTCTAATTTAATTAGGGTTCCCAAATCATTAGGGCTAATCGTAGGAATAGTAACAACCTTGGCTGCAGGAACAGCTCCTGGCAGATTGTCAATAAACAAATATTGACTGATGAGTACCCCAGAAATCCTCCCTATTGCTCCCGCATAAGGCATGCCTATCTGGGTCATGCCATTATAGTCGCCTAAAAATAAGCCTTGACATTTTACATAAATCCTTTGTCCTAATGGATATAAATTATACAAACTCGTGGCATCAAGTGAGATTAACAAACCGCCTGATGTATCTTGTATGTATAAACTCTTGTAGATATTTCCTGTTTCATCACTAGAAACAACAATTCCTGTTACATAAACATTATCGTTAATACTGTCGAGTGCTCCTAGCACGGTGTGTCTGTTTTTAAGTGCTTTGATACTGATTACACTTGCACCATCGGGCAATTGAAACATAGGAACATTAACTGGTGGTACATCAAAGTTTTTGGAACAACCTGCCAAAAATAGTGCAGGAACGATCAAAAGCAGTACCCAGATTTTTCTTATTACGCTGAATGATTTCATATTATTTGTTTTTTTTGTTTTTATCTAATTTAAATTATAATCTTACTGATGCCATTAAAAAATAGGTTCTGCCAAAACCATAGTAGTATTTTGCAGGGAATGCGTCAGCTCCGTATGTATAAAAGTCCGTCCGAGCCTGTTCATACCCTGAAGTAATCATTTTGGTATTATTTAAGACATTGCTGCAACTAAGGTTAATGCCAATATAAACATTTTTAATTTTAAATGATTTGCTTACGGATACGTCCAATGTAAACTGTGGGTTAGCGTTTGCTAATTTCGGATCAGTTATCGCTGTGAGTGCTGGATCGCCTACATAAAGATGTGTATTGGTAAAAGCATCCGTTGTGCGTCGGTTTGGAGCAAAATCAACCCAATTGCTAGCAAATAAATTAGCATTAATATTAGCATACCAATATTTCATCGGACCAAACTTTAATCCCAAAGAACCTGCTGTTTGTGGAGAACCGCTAACAAAGAAATTTTTACAATAAATTTGTTGTGATGAATCAGGTAGCAAACCACTTTCATAAGTGATATATGCATTAGGTCGGTTTGTATAACGATAATTTCCAATGGAACCGCCGGCTACAACCGAAAGAACAGGGATTATTTTTACTTCAAGCCCGATTTCAATACCTTGATGTTTTTTATCGATTCCGGTAACAAAATAGTTGACAAAAGACTCTTTCAAACCGGTAGCTCCTGCTGCATCCATATAATAATAGATTACTTTTGTATCATCATAAAAATTGGTATTGAAAGCAGTGATACGGGCATTGAACTTAGGATAACGGATAATATAACTCAAGTCGCCGCTAAAGATTTTACGGGTATTGATATCGGGAAGTACAGCATTTCTTACGCGAGGTGCCAAATACACATCACTGAATGAAGGAGCCATGGTTGAATAAGCTAAATTCAGCACAACGTAATGGCGTCCTGTAATTTTATAAGTAGCTCCGGCTTTGGCTGCATAATCGCAGAAACTATGCTTTGCAGATGCTCCATAAGACTCTTCGGGATAGCGACCGTTCTTCATATTACCTACTCTCCAAAATTGTGTGCCTGTTAATTTAAGCCCAACATAGAAATCCAAATGATTGTAAGTGAACTCGCCCAAACCCCATAAATTACCTGAGTTGATGTGTATGTCATAATCATAACCAAACTTATCACCCTTTTTAATAATCCGATTAGGATTGTTCAGGTCGTTTTGAGCTTTATTGGAATCACCGAGAAAATCTCTTTGTGAGAATTGGTCAATATCCAACCAATAGCCGGTTTGCCCGTTTCCATCCAACATATCATTCATCACTTTATAATTGTTGCTTTTATAAATATTGATATTCAGACCACCGGAAAAGAAAATGTTTTTATTTATCTCGTAATTCAGATGAGAAGCCAAGCCTAACTGTGAATGATTCATAACTTTTTCTTCCACTACATATCGCGTCTGTTTGCCTGATAATACGTTAAGATAATTGGTTTGATATAATTGATCCCAGTTAATTTGTCTAACATTCTGATCGTTTTGCCATAATGATGTTACAGCTTCTATAGATTGTGGGTCACCCGAAATTCCATTTAAATAGCCCATATTATCAAGCCAACTTGGCAAATATCTATAATAATCAGGACGGGGATCGGCAGAATTAAACCAGTTCAAAGCAGTGGTCCCTGAACGACCAAAACTGTAACCTAAAGTAGTGGTAAGTTTGATTTTATCGCTGATGTCATAGAAATGTGATAGCAACAAAACAGGTTCGTGAGAATTGCGAACTTTTGAATTTCTAATTTCACCGTTTTGATAGCCCCAATTGGGATTATAATAATTGTCGCCTAACATATCATACACTTCCTGAGTGGCTGCAGCCTGCATACCTCTTTTGGCAGGCGAGCCAAAACCGGTAAAAGAAATGGAGTGTTTGGAATTGATCTTTTTTTCTACAGAAAGGAAATAGGCGTAAGCATCATAAAAAGTACCCTTCACATATCCATTACTTCCTTGACGTGTGGATGCTGACGCTGTGACAGCCCAACCATTTTTCATCATTCCTGTTGAGTAGGTCACCATAACCCTATGTTGATAGGTACGATTTGAGAAAGCATAAGAAGCTTTGATTTGTTTCCGTTGATGCGATGCCCTAACATCTATATCCGAAGTACCGGATAATGTTCCGAATGAATATCGCGTTGGATTCAATCCATAAGAACTTTCTTTATAGTGGGTTGCATCATTCAATCCTCCCCAATCCGAGAAATTGGGTCTGCCGGTTTCAGGATCATTCAAGGCTAAGCCACTTATCATCACTTCCGAATACTCGTTATCATAGCCGCGGGGTCTAAAATAACCCGCACTGAGTGTATAACTCGCAATAGAAACAAAAGGGTCGTTCGCTGAGTGAAGCAAGCCCGAAACATATTGATCTTTGACTTCATCTTCCGATTCAATAGTTGACACAGAAGTTTCTGTAGGATTTTCGGTTGCTGCTGCCGCTGATTTCACCTGAACATAACCCAATTTCATAGCAGCAGAATTCACATCCACGCTCATGGTTTTGGTTTCGTAGCCATCCATAACAAAGGTAACCTCAGTTTTTCCATAACTCACACCCGTTGCAGAAAACTTCCCGGCGGCATCCGTCACATAGGTCTTGTTTCCAACATTGACTGACACGCCTGCCATCGGGCTTCCCGTAATATCGGTCACCACCCCTTCAAGCGAGGCAGTTTGTGCACTCAACCATGAAGTAGCAAAAAAAACAAGGAGTAATAATAATAGTGTTTTCTTCATTTTTTAATTTCTTTAGTTTTTATATTTTATAAAAAAGAGTATTTATTGTATAATATTCATCAATCCAAGTGGTTATTTCGTATTTGCACGATTTAACTTTATTGGAAGTCCGCAAAATTAATCAATAAATGGCTATCTTTTACGTTCTTTTTAATTATTTCATATTATTTTTACATGAAGTTCCCAGAAAGAAGCTAATTTTGTAGCTCGAATTAAAATCACAAAAATGACTAAAAGAACCATTTTATTAGTAATTCTTTTCGCGCTAAGCTTAAGAATTCATGCGCAAGAGAAAAAGTTAGATATCGCTATCGTTGCTTTTTACAATGTCGAAAACCTATACGACACCATTCAAGACCTCACCATCGAGGATAAAGAATTTATCCCCAATGGCATTCAGAATTGGAATTCGGCAAAATACATTCAGAAAATTGAACGTATTTCGGAAGTAATTTCCAAGATAGGACAAGAAGTTGTTCCCGGTGGACCTGTAGTGATAGGTATCTCAGAGATTGAAAATCGCGCCGTTTTAGAAGCTTTGGTCAATTCTGATAATCTAAAATCAAAAAACTATGGCATCGTTCACTACAATTCTCCCGACCGTAGAGGCATTGATGTGGGGCTGCTCTATCAAAAAAGTCGTTTTGTGGTGGAAGGCAGCAAACCTATGACTTTGCACACACCCGACACCTCTTTCAGAACGCGCGACCAATTGTTGGTGTGGGGAAAACTTGACGGCGAAGAAGTCTATTTTCTAGTCAACCATTGGCCCTCGCGCCGAGGCGGCGAAGAACGTAGCGCTCCGAAACGCAAGTATGCAGCCGAATTGGCGCGTCATATAACCGATTCCCTGATGAAAATAAATCCCAATGTGAAAATGATTATCATGGGCGATTTGAACGACAATCCTACCAATGCAAGTATAAAAAAGTATTTGAAAGTGAAATCCACTACCGACGAAGTGACGATAGGCGATTTATATAATCCGATGATAAAATTATATCAGGACGGCATCGGATCTTATGCCTACCGGGATTCGTGGGATTTGTTCGATCAGATTATTGTTTCCTATGGATTGACTGGCAAAGACCAAACTACCTTCAAACTGATAAAAGCAAAAATCTTTAACGAAACCTTCTTACGTCAAAAAACCGGAACCTTCGCAGGCTACCCATGGCGCACTGCTGCAGGCGGACAATACTTGGGCGGCTATAGTGACCATTTCGCGGTCTATGGCATATTGGGAAAAGAAATCAAATAAGTAAAGCTACGATTAAAGAAAAGTAGCGAGCGGTAAGCCTTTCGGTTTATGCCGAAACGGTGCGTCCAATCCCGACAGCGTGAAGGCTTGTCGAACTCTATTTTGGCAGAGGCTAAAAGAATAGGGGCGACGGAGGCGGAGTCTGCCTCCGAACGGGATATGATGGGCAGTGAAGTAGAAATTACAGACGGTGAAGTAGAAATTATGGACGGTGAAGTAGATATTATGGACGCTTGACTAGATATTATGAACGCTTGACTAGATATTATGAACGCTTGACTAGATATTATGCTCACTTGACTAGATATTATGAACGCTTGACTAGATATTATGTTCACTTGACTAGATATTATGCGCACTTGACTAGAGATTACGAACAATTGACTAGATATTACGATCTAAGTATTTTGTAAAGATTTCATTTACAACATAAAAGAATAGTGATTAGGAAATTAATCTTATAATCGTAGAAGGCAAAAGGGATACTTGGCGGCATAGTCTGCCGCCGAACGAGTTTTTGAATCCCGAAGGGATGACAGTATTATAATACGAATACAACGGCTATCACGAACCCCGAAGGGGTGACAT
>CAIOYH010000111.1 GCA_903862465.1 uncultured bacterium
AATCAATTATAATATATATATTACATTTGTAATTTTAATTTGTTGTATGTATATAAATGTAAACTTAGCATGAAATGTACTTTTGTAATTAGTAAATTGACTATTTCTACTAAAATTAATATCATGATAATAAAATTAATACTTGTTGGTATCAATTCAAACTTTGTATTATTTCTTAAAAGGAAATTTCTTTTAGAGAATCATTTCTTACATGTTTTTGAGTAATTGGAATACTCTTCTGCCCTATTCTATAGAAATAAGCAATTAATACCTATACGGTCGGTATCTGTAATAGTCCTGTAAGTTGAACTATAACAGCTACTCTCTCGGCATTATACCAAGTTGGATTGGGACTAAAATGTAATATATAATGGTATAAGCTTTAGAATAATGCCTTTGTAAATAAGATAATGCCAAATTATTTGTTTTCAATCGCTTGATAAATAATCTTTTGAATTTTTGTGCGAATACCTGAAGATAGTAATCTGTTGTTTGCAGATGATGGATACGTTCTATTGGATAAAAAGACGTAAACCAATTGATATTTGGGATCAACCCAAACATAAGTTCCTGTAAATCCTTGATGACCATAACTTTCAGAAGTGGCTTCATCACAGGTGGGGCCATCCTGACCCTTTTCTCTTGCGGGTTTGTCAAAGCCAAGTCCTCTCCTATTTTTGTCAAATTGGTAGGCAGTGAACTTAGTAACTGTTTCAGGAGTAAAGAAAATATCACCACCATACTGCCCTTTTTGCAACAGCATTTGTAATAGGATAGCCATATCATTCGAGTTTGAGAAAATGCCTGCATGACCACCAATTCCATCTAACATGGCTGCTCCCTGATCGTTAACATCACCTTGAATCGTTTGTCTTCTGTAGTTTGTGTCTATTTCTGAAGGGATTATTCTGGATAAATCAAAGTAGTTTCTAGGTTGATAACACATAGTGGTTAAGCCAAGTGGATCATAGAACTTTTCTTTTACATATTTTGCTATACTCTCATTCACATAGCGTTCAATGATGATTTTGAGCAAATAAAATCCTAAATCGCTATATGTATATGCATTAGAACTACGAAGTTCAGATTGAATTATGGATTTTAAAATCGTATCCTGAAAGGTATTCCTTATATAGAGATTTTCCGCAACACGATTTGAGAAGAGTGCTGATTTTTGAGTACGGTATATGGAAGTGTCAGGTTTTCCATTTATAAGTGTGTTTTTATAAAAAGGAATCCAAGCTTTGAGTTTAGCTTGGTGTGTCATAAGCTCTTTGATGATGATGTTTGCCTTGTTAGAACCTTTTAATTCAGGTAGATACTTCACTAGGCAGGAATCAAGGTTGATTTTGCCTTCTTCATAAAGCTTCATGATTGAAATAGTGGTTGCTGCAATTTTTGTGATAGAAGCAATGTCGTATAAATCACTGTTTTTTACAGGATACAGCTTATCATAGGTGTGATAGCCAAAGGATTTATGATAGACGACCAAACCATCTTTTGCGACTAGAATCTGACAACCGGGATATATTGTGTCTTTTACACCTTTATTTGCTACGGAATCTATCTTGTCAAGGGTGCGGTATTTCATTTCTACACGTTCTGGAAATGAATATCCTAAGCGTATTTTATTCAATGTATATCCTGTATTCACAAGGAAATTTGGAGAAGCCGTTACGGGTAGTTTTCCGTTTACATTGATAGCTCCAAATATTGCCTCAGCGGAAGCTTGTTGAGAAAAACTATTGCTTTGATAGCCTACTAAAATTGCACTTAATTTACTTGTATCTGCAAGATTCGCTAAAGAATAAGGGTTAGCAAGGAGGTTTATTATGATACGCTTACTTGATTTCATTTCTTTTATAAACGACAGAATGTCATCGGATAACCCATAGTTATCAGAACCTGAATTGGAAGTTTGATTGATGGTGATGATTAGTAAATTCTTTGATAAAAGTTTTTGTTTTAAATCGGGTATTTGATCAGCTTTAAAGTCTTTGCCAAAATAATAATGTTGAATAGATGCGTAATTATCTAGCATTACATCAAAAGCATTATTGGTATCTAGGGTATTGAATGATACTGAAGCAATCTTTTGGTTTACGAGGTTTTTTAAGGGTAATATGGCGTAATTGTTTTTAAGAATTGTGGTTGATGCTTCATGCAAACTGAGATTAATAATGCTTGACTGTCTATTATTCAGGTCGCTGTAGATATTTTCAAGGTCAATTGGCTTCACATGGGACAATCCAACTTTATACTTATAGGTTAATATCTTACGACAGGAACTATCAATCCTTTCCTGTGAAATTAAACCTGTTGCGACAGCATTCTTGATATAATCTATCGCGAGCGGCAAATTATCAGGCATGAGAAGAATATCATTTCCGGCTAATAATGCCTTCAATTCCAATTCACCGGGGGCAGCTTTTTCGCTTATTCCTTTCATTCCTAGTGCATCCGTGAAGATTAAACCTTTAAAACCTAATTGTTGAATTAATAAATCATGTACCACTTTTCGGGATAAAGAGGAAGGTTGATTCGCTGTTGTGTCTAAGGCAGGAACAAATAAATGGGCTATCATCACAGCAGAAATATTATTGCGAATCAATTCTTTAAATGGGAAAAGATCTATGCTGTCAATGATTTCCTTTGAATGAGAAATGGTCGGTAAGGTTTTATGCGAATCCTTATCGGTGTCACCATGACCCGGGAAATGTTTGGCAGTTGCTAGAACTCCCCTATCTTGCATGCCTTTCATATACGCCAATGCTTTGGCAGCTACATTGTTTCGCTCTTCGCCGAATGATCTGTAATTGATTACAGGGTTCTTCGGGTTGGAATTTATATCCGCATCGGGAGCGAAATTAATCTGAATACCCATACGTTTGCATTGATTTGCAATTTCTTCACCCATCTGATAAATCAATTTATTATCTTGAATTGCGCCCAAGGTCATTTGTTTTGGAAAAGATATAGTGCTGTCTTTTAGGCGCATTCCGAGCCCCCATTCGCCATCAATGGCAACAAATATAGGCGTCTTGGCTATGGATTGCCAATAATTGGTGTATCGTGCTTGGGTTGTTGGTCCGCCTTGAAAGAAAATCACGCCACCAATATTGTATTTCTGGATTTGCTCGGTGACTTCATGGTTGGCTTCGAGTGTTTTGTTAGAATAAACCGCAACCATAAACAATTGCGCTTGACGTTCGTCGGGAGTGAGTTTCCGCATTACCGAATCTACCCAATGGGTAGCTTTGGCAGCATCATCGGGAGGAATGTTTATCTTAACATGGTTGGAAAAGACAAGGCTAAGCCAAGGCAATACTAGCAGTAGTAATGTTTTTAAATTTATCATATTCAACAAAGATACAGTTTAATTAGAAATTGAAGCAATCTATAGCAAGCGTTTTTGATGGTAAGCGGATAAAGAAATGATCGGATCTTTTTGAATATCATGTATTAGAAGCTTATTAGTATGGGCAACATCCTGCAAAATATCATTAAAATGAAACGCTATGGAGCCCACAAAAGCAATCTGTATTTTTTTTTCTTCAATTATCGTATTCACGCTGTGTTTAAAAAATGCATTCAGATTGTCGAAAACGATGGATGCAATAGACTCCTCATGGAGATGGTCTTTCAAAAAAGGTGTGAAGGATGCCAAATACACATTTGGTTGTTCTTTGTGGTATAAGTTATCAAGAACAGTTTCGCGTCTTAGGTCATATTGCCTTGAAAAACTCTCGGCAAGCAGCTTTGGCAGCAAACCATAAAAATAGGTTTTCAAAAGTTCTTTGCCCATGACTGCCCCACTCCCATCGTCGCCAATCATGTAGCCCAATGATGGAGATACTTTGCAAATTTCTGCACCATTATAGTGCGCACAAACCGATCCCGTACCCAATATGGCAACATAGCCTTCCTCATCGCCCAAGGTGGCTATAGCAGCGCCAATGATATCACTTTGAACTTGAATGTTCGCGGCATGTTTAAAAAAATCCTTCAGAATATCTTTTACAAAATTTGCTTGTGTTTCGGAAGCGCATCCCGAACCATAAAAATAAATTTGCGAGACATGCTCTTTTATAATTTGAAAATTATTTTTCAGTACAGAAAAAAAAGTTTCTCTGTCGGTCAGATGGGGGTTCAACCCAATGGTTGTGAAGCTCGATACCTTGTTATCAGACTCTAAAAGAGCCCAATGAGTTTTAGTGGAACCGCTGTCGGCAATAAGAATCATGAGATGTTATTTTATTTTTTCGGCTAAATTATAAAACTGCTTTGATTTTTTCGCAAAGAAAGCATTGTTTTTCGAAAAAATAATTGTAGGTTTGTCATCAAATACGTTTTTATGGAGATTTTATTCTATGGTCTTGCTTTTTTATTTCTCGCTGTTGGGATGTGGTTCGGGGTGCATTTTATCGTCACGCGTCGCATCAAAAACAATATCCGAGAACTGATAGACGCATTGGACCACTTTGGCGAGAGCAATTACAATTTGAACATACGTTCGAAGGATGAGATTGGTGCTTTGGCTGAATCTTTTAAGAAGACCGGCGGACGCATCAAAAAACAAACAGATGAGTTGATAGAGCGCGAACAACGCTTGGAACATTTCAACAAAGCTACTTTCGATGGCATAGTGTTGCACGAAAACGGAATCCCTATCCTCATCAATCAAGCCATGTGGAACATGACGGGCTATTCCGAAAAGGAAATCATGAAAATGAATGTGTATAATATTTTTCAGGAACGGCACTCGGGAACGGGTTTCAAAATCCCGTTGCGCCCATATACTTACGAAACGCAAGCCATCAAAAAAGACGGTAGCAAAATCTTTGTTGAGGTGCAGGAAAGCGCTATTGAATATGAAGGCAAAATGGTGAAAGCCTCTGTGATTCGTGATATTACGAAACGTGTTTTGGTGGAGAAACAATTGCGCGAAGAACGTTTGATGCGCCTTTCGTGGGTCATAGACGGACAGGAAATTGAACGGCAACGATTGGCTCGCGAACTACACGATGGTTTGGGACAGTCGCTCATTGCCTTGAAATTGAAGTTGGAAAATGTGGAAGTGGATTCGGACAAAAACCAAAAGAAGCTCGACGATTTGCGCAAATTGTTCAACAAAACGATAGACGAAATCAGGCGTATTTCCTACGATTTGATGCCTGCCGGTCTTTATGAATTCGGTATCATCAACGCTTTGCGCAATCTATGTAAAGATACAGCCGAACATACGAACATCAACATAGAGTTTGAAGCCGACAAAAACTTGAAAAACGAAAAACTCAGCGAAAAATGTTGTATGTATCTCTATCGCATTACACAAGAGGCAATGAACAACTCTGTGAAACACGCTGAAGCGTCATTGATTTCGGTAAATATATTGAAAATTGAAAATTTTATCGTTTTATCAATTGCTGATAACGGAAAAGGTTTTAAATTTGAGGCGACTTATAAATATGTGGGAAACGGACTTTATAATATGCGCGAACGTGTCAATATGCTGAGTGGCACGTTTGAGGTGAATTCCGAAGTAGGACATGGCACCGAAGTTATTGTAAAACTGCCCATAAACTCTTAATACATAAAAAAAATGGAAAAGATAAAAATTATTCTTGTTGACGATCACCAAATTGTGCGCGATGGCATCAAATCGTTGCTCACCGATGTGGAAGATATTGATGTGATAAGCGAAGCCGCAAGCTATAACGAACTGCGCGAAAAACTTAAGCTGCAAAATCCCGACATCATCGTCATGGATATTTCGCTGCCTGAGATGTCGGGAATAGAAATCACGAAACTCCTGAGCGAGACCTATCCCAATCTCAAGGTGCTCATTTTGTCTATGTACACTGGCGAAGATTTCATTTTCAACGCTATCAAATCAGGAGCTAAAGGTTATTTACCAAAAAATACTACGCGCAAAGAAATCATTGACGCCATCCGTGCCGTGTATAACAACCAAGAATATTATAGCGAATCCATTTCGAGTGTCATTTTGAAGAGCTACATCCAAAAAGCAAAAACCTCCTATGTAGTGCCTGACCGCTTGGAAGACCGCCTCACTCTACGCGAAATAGAAATCCTCAAACATTTTGCAGGCGGATTGAGCAATTTAGAGATTGCCGACAAACTTTTTATCAGCCAACGCACTGTGGAATCACACAAAAACCATATCATGCAAAAGCTTGAACTGAAAAGCACTGTAGAGTTGATAAAAATGGCGATAAAATATAAGATAGTGGATATTTAGGGGCTCATTTGCAGCGCGTCATTTTTCTTGTTCATTATTTGTCATCCCGACACTACGCGTACGGGATAGCTTATTGGCTTTGCGTCATTTATGGTCATTGGGAAACGCTGTAAAATACGGCTTTGAAATGATGATGTACGGATTATGCACATTGAAGTGCAGATTATAGTCACTTCACCAAAGGATATAGACACTTCACCAAAGGATATAGACGATTGACTAAAGCATATGGACAATTGACTAAAGGATATAGACAATTGACTAAAGGATATTGACAATTGACTAAAGGATATTGACAATTGACTAAAGGATTTGAACAATTGACTAAAGGATTTGGACAATTGACTAAAGGATTTTGACAATTGACTAAAGGATATAGACAATTGACTAAAGGTTATAATTATTGACATAAAGAAAGTATAGTAGTAGCACGGCTTGTAGCCGTACTATTTCTTTAAGAGGATTTATTTAGTCGCGGCGAAACTTGGAGTCGCCCTCCGACTAGCAGGTATATAGCTACAACTTCATGGTTTCTTTCTAAAACTAATAGGTTTCTGTCTAAAACCAAAAGGTTCTTGCACAAAACCAAATGGTTTTTGTCAGAAACAAAATGGTTTTTGACAAAAACAAAAAGGTTCTTGCATAAAACAAAATGGTTTTAATACGAAACAAAATGGTTTTAATACGAAACAAAATGGTTTTAGTACGAAACAATATGGTTCTTGCAAAAAACAAAACGGTTCTTGTCAGAAACAAAGAGGTTTTTGAATGAAACAAAATGGTTTTAGGACAAAACAAAATGGTTTTAATACAAAACTGTTTGGAAGTTGTTCTAGAAGACATAAGAAATATTTTTACGACAAAAAACCTTTGAAATTAGGCTTTTATAGTATGTTTTAAAATTAAAATGCGAATTATGTTTATTTTAATTTTTGCTGTTTGATATAATGCATTTGACTTTGAACAAAAAGCGTTTAACTTTGTACAAAAAGCGTTTAACATTGTATAAAAAGAAATCTGGCAGAATTAAAGGGAAAATGACGTGTGCACTCCACAGATTAGAACATCCCTACCCTTTGTGGCAGGCAAAATGACGAGGATTTATTTAGTCGGGGCGCAACTTGGAGTTGCACTCGGACTAGCAGGGTTAATTTGGCAGTGTAGCGATGGCAATGCTTGGAGCAGTTCTACTATTTGGTAGATATTAGCTGAGTATAAAATAATTAGGAAGACATAGGTTGAAACGACTGCCGGACTTCATTCAATTGATAACGGGTAGAAATTAGGATTGGAGTTTGATTATAGTCGAGTTGGGGTTACAAAGAAAACTAGTTTAATGGCAATATATAAAATAGATTGCCAACACTTTATCCCTGCTTATGTTTTTGTGCCTAAATGGCAATTATGAAAGAAAAAAAAATATTTTTTATTATTATGATTTAATCAAATTAAAATATATAAATTTGCTGAAAATTTGTGCACATATCCCTTAAATTGCATATTAGAATATTATAATATTTGAAATTAAATATATATGTTATGAAAAAGGTTTTGTTTTTTATTTTCGTATTGATATTTTTATCATTTAGCTTTTTGACTACAGCCCAGATTACCGTCAGTGGGTCAACCGGTGCAAATGGAACCTACACCTCATTAACCAATGCAACAGGTGCTTTTCATGCTTTAAACAGTTATGCTCAAACTGGAAATACCATTATCATTACCATTACTAGTAATTCAACCACTGAAGCAGGGACGAATGGTTTAAGCGCTGGAACATGGTCTTCTATATCTATTTATCCAACAACTTCTGGACTCACGATTAGCGGAAATATTGTTGGACCTTTGATTGATTTGAATGGTGCGGATAATGTTACCATTGATGGCAGGGTGAATGCAAGTGGTAGTTCGAAGGATCTGGTTATTAGTAATACAAATGTTGGAGGTTCAGTGATTAGGTTTATCAATGATGCTACCTACAATTATGTTAAGTATTCAAAATTACAAGGCGTTACAAGCAGTGCAACCAATGGTATCGTTTTGTTTAGTACCACTACGGGAACTACCGGCAATGACAATAATACAATCGACAATTGCGATATTAATAAAGGAAGTTCTTCCCCTTACAATGGAATTTATGGATTGGGAACAAATACTTCAAGCACAACCAATAATAGCAGTGTTAGCATTACAAACAACAATTTCATTGATTTTATAAGCACAAATAGTAGTAGTTGTGGTATATTTTTATCCGGTGGAAACACCGATTGGACTCTATCAGGAAATAGTTTTTATACCAGTGGAACAATTACTCCTGCTCAGGATGCATATAACTATAATGGTATCAGAATCGACAATACAAATGGGAATAACTTTATTGTAACAGGAAATTACATCGGAGGCACAGCAGTACAATGTGGTAGTGGAGCCATGACTATAAATAATAAATCGCAGTTATTTCAGGGTATTTATCTGAATGTTGGAACTACAACCGCTTCATCTCTACAAAATAACACAATTAGCAATATTGCCTTTACAAGCTCAAGTACCGACCCCTGGAAAGGAATTTATGTTAGCGGCGGGTCTGTGAACATAGGTACAACAACGGGTAATACTATTGGTGCTACTACCGGAATCGACAATATTTCTATAATAGCAACCGAAAATGTAACAACCACTTATGGTATTTACATTCAAGGTTCAGGAACAATAAATTGCCAAAAAAACAATATAGGGTCAATAACCACAAACAATGCGAGCTCAAATCCTACAAATTTTTATGCAATTTACTGTAGCGGTACCGGAACTAACACTATAATCAATAATATTATAGGTAGTACATCTACAGCAAATAGTATTAATACAGCATCAGTTTGCTCAGGATACGCGCAATTGTTATATGGAATTTATTTTTCCGGTTCAGGCACTTTAACTATTACAGGAAATACTATTGCCAACCTAAAAAACAGCACAACAAATACTACTACGTCTAATGCAGGACTTGTCACTGGAATTGCAACCACAATTGGAACTATTACCAATAATACCATCCATGATTTAACGATATCAAATGCAAATACAGCTACTAACAATACAGCTTCTGTTTGCGGAATTGCACTAACCAACACCGGAACAGGAAAAACCGTAACCGGAAATACGATTTATAATTTATCAAACACTTATGCTTCATTTGCAGGAAGTTTGATTGGTCTATATGTGTCAAATAATACCAGTACCAGTGCCATTTCAAGCAATTTTATACATAGTTTTTCAGTAAATGCAGCTTCTACTGCAGCTTCCTTATATGGTATCAGTATTAATACGGTTGGTTCTGCAACTTATGCTAACAACATCATCAACCTGGGCGGAAACACTGCTACAACAATCTATGGAATTTACGATGGTGGGTCATCATCACAAGCCTGCAATATCAATTTTAACACTGTTTACATTGGAGGTAGTTTATCTTCGGGAATTACCAATAAATCATACTGTTTATACGGCGCCACTACAGGTAATACCCGTAATTACTCAAACAATATCTTTGTGAATGCCCGTTCAACCACAAGTGGTGCAAGTTTGCATTATGCCGCTTATTTCAACTTTGCTGTTGCTACCGGTTTGACACTCAATTATAATGATTATTATGTTTCGGGTTTAGGGGGAGTTTTAGGTTATTACAATGGAGCAAATGTAAACTCTCTCCCTCTTATAGCAACTATGGATGCTAACAGCATGAATGTAAATCCATTATTTGCACTTGCAGGAGGAACTACCCCTGCCAATTATATTCCGGGTGTTTATACACTGGCAGGCACAACGATAAGTACGATATCTAACGATTATTCATTAGCTAACAGAGCTGCCACACCTACTATGGGTGCTTTTGAAGTGAGATTAAATTTGAATATTGATGTCTATATTAATAATGCTTTTCAAGCCAGTTATACTACATTGAAAAGTGCTTTTGACAAAATAAACATTGGTGCACACACAGGTGCAATTGAAATCAGAGTGAAAGCCAGTACAACAGAAACAGCTTCTGCAACAATTTATCAAAGTGGATATAGTACTTCACAAGGCACATCAAATTATAGCTCTATACTTATCTATCCAACAAGTGGAGGGCTGACTATTGGTGGAAATTTGAATGCTTCGTTAATTGATTTGATTGGGGCAGATAATGTTACAATTGATGGAAGAGTTAATGCAACTGGAGCTACAAAATCTTTAGTATTAGATAATACCTCTACCGGGGCTAGTGCCAACACGGTGCGTTTTTTCAATTCGGCAGAGAATAATACAATAGAATGGTGTACTTTAAAAGGCTCCGAAACATACAGCGCTATGGGAGTTGTTTATTTTTCCACTTCATCATCGGGAAATGGTAATACTGGCAATACAATAACTTATAATGACATTACTACCAGCGGCTCAAATCGGCCACTTAATGCAATATATTCTTATGGAACATCGGGTCGTGAAAACAGCAATAATACTGTGAGCTATAATAACATTTTTGATATTTTAAGCCCGTATGCTTCCACAAGCGACATTCAAATTGGAGGAAATTCTAATTCATGGACTATTTCTAGTAATAGCTTGTATGAAACCACTACTGTAGTTCCAACGGGAGTTTTTACCTATGAACCCATACGCGTAAACACCTCTACCTATAATCTAATTAGCGGAAATTATATTGGAGGTAGTGCCCCGAATTGTGGTGGAACTGCTTTTACAGTCAATGCAAATACCACCCATTATTTTTGTGGAATTTATGTAAATGGAGGTAACGGAAACCCTTGTATAGTCCAAAATAATATTATTTCAAACATTAATTATACAAGTGTTGAAGATAATCCATGGGATGGCATATTTATAAATTCAGGGGATGTTAATATTATTGGCAACACCATTGGAGCCACTACAGGAACAGGTTCAATCACTATCACAACTCCTCTGCCTGCTGCAACTGCAATTATAAGTGGTGGCGTAGTAACCACAATAAATCTACTTGGTGGAGGAAGCGGATACACTGTGGCACCTGTAATTTCATTTACCGTTTCAGGCAGTACAACCCCTGCCACTGCCACAGCTAATCTGACGGGCGGTGTCGTGAGCATCACCCTTAATAGCGGAGGTAGCGGGTATACTGCTGCACCAAACGTCAGTTTTGATGGTCAATCTAATAATTATTCAACATCCCATGGTATTATTAATGCCGGTATAGGCACTGTGTTGATTAGCAATAATAATTTCGGCTCCATTACAACAGTAGGTTCCAACTATTATACACATGGTTTTGAAACCACTTATAATAGAGGCGCCACAGGAACCACAACCTTTTCAAATAATCTAATTGGTAGTTTATCTTCACCTAACAGTATAAATATTAGCTCTCCGGGGAATATTGCACTTCAAAAACAAGATTTCTACGGATTTTATAATTCTAGTGGTGGTACAGTTTTCGTTACAGGAAATACTATTCAAAATGTTACCAATGCATATACAGGTGTCAATACTGGTTCACGTTTACGACCAATAGCGTCTATTGCCGGTTCAGCTACTATTCAAAACAATACTATTAAAGATATTAAAAGTTCAAGTAGTCAGACAGGAGGAGGAAACAATGCTTCCATAATCGGAATAGTTGTTTCATCGGCTTTAGATGGCACTACACAAACCGTTTCGGGCAACACCATATCGAACTTAACAAATATAAATGTATCGGCAGCAACTAACATATATGGCATATTTTATTTAGGTGCAAACACAGGAACAAATACTATTTCGGGCAATTTTATTCATAGTTTTTCTTTTTCTCCTAGCAATACCAATATCGGATGTGAAATGGACGGCATTTATCTTTATAATGGATTGACTACAACTTCGAATAATATCATTAATTTAGGAGTTGGCATAACTACCGGGGTTAAAATATATGGTATTTTTGATGCTAGTGGTCCTACCAATAACAACAGTATTTATTTTAATTCTGTTTATATTGGAGGTACTGTTGCATCAGGTGTTACTTCGAACACCTCAGCATTGTATAATAATGCAAACACATCAACCCGCGACTATCGCAATAACATATTTTATAATGCTCGTTCTGGTGGTACTACAGGGAAACATTATTCAATCATATTGTCAGGCGTTGCTAATACAACTATTGATTACAACGATTATTACGTTTCAGGAACCGGAGGTCTGCTTGGCAAGATAGGGAATCTGGATAAAGCATCCTTGACCTTATGGCAGTCTGGAACGCTTCAAGATGTACATAGTCAAAATACTGACCCAGGTTTTACGATTGCTGGAGGCACAAGTGCTCTTAATTATTACACTTCAACCAACTTGACGGCAGTTTCTATCACGGGTATCACTGCTGATTATGCAGGACAAATAAGGGGGACAACTCCAAAAATGGGTGCTTTAGAGGTAACCAATTACACATGGCAGGGAGGCACTAGTGACGTTTTTAGCCTTGCAGCCAATTGGACAGGAGGGTTAGTTCCTCCAAATGGGGCTGATATATCTTTTGCAACAACACCGAGTCATGATTGCGTTTTAGACCAAAATAGAACTCTTGGCTCCATTACAAATACACAAAGTACTTATAAATTAGTTGTGAATGGAAAACAGCTTACTATTACTGAAAATTTATTGTTTACAGGGGGTGCCCAAATAGATGCAACGACAGCTTCTTCGATGGTTGTATTTGCCGGAACTGCAGCCCAATCTATTCCTTCTAGTTCTTTTGTTAGCAATATAATTGATGGATTGACGATTAATAATGCAAACGGATTGACATTAAATGGAGATTTGACAATTAGTAGTAGCATTGCACTCATTGCAGGTAATTTTGCCATTGGTCCAAATACGTTAATCTTTAATGGAGTTGTTACTGCAATGACAGGAACCGTAACAGGAGGGAGTTCTACCAATATGATTATTGGAGGTTCAGGTGGAACTATAAATATGCCAGCTTTTACACTTCATGATTTAACAATTAATCGTGTTAGTGGAGTTAGCTTATATGGGAATGTCAACATTGTAGGAACATTAACATTGACAAATGGAACTCTTACTGTTGGTGCAAACACTTTAACATTATCAGGGAGTTCACCTATAAGGACAAGTGGAACTATTGATGCAAGTAATCCTAGTGCGACCTTGGTCTTTAATAATTCTTATGCCATAACGCTTCCTGCATCAATATTTACTGGTGCGGTTAATAATCTAACTTTAAGTGGTGCAGGAGGCATTACGGCAAGCAGTGATTTTACGGTAAATGGAGTTTTGAATCTGGCAGCATCCAACCCATCCCCAACAAAAAGCATACTCGACTTGTGGGCTAACACTCTGACCATGGGAGCCAATGCTACTACTATTGGCGCCGGGGATGTAACAGGTATTGTAAAACGTAATTCATTTGTAGCAAGCACAAATTATACTTTCGGAAGCCAATTTACAACTATAACTTTTGCTTCTGGTAATATTATGCCAAATGATGTTAGTTTTACTATTTCAATTGGAACAGCCACTTCAAATAAGAGTTCTGCTGTTAAAAGAATATACGATGTAATTTATTCAGGTACTCCCACAGGAACAGTTACTTTACAATTGCATTATTTGGACAGTGAACTCCAAAGCAACACAGAAAGCAGTTTAATAATTTGGGATCATCATTCAGGGGCTTCTTCATGTGAAGAACATGGAAAAGCAAATCAAAATACAACAGATAATTGGGTAGCAATTTCAAATCGGAATATAACCTATTTTGCTACTACTAATAATAATCATTTATGGTTTTTATCTAACAAAGAGACTATAAATTATGTTTGGCAAGGACAAGCAAGTTCTGATTGGAACGACCTAAACAATTGGTCAGCTGGTGCAGTTCCTGATTTGACAAGTGATGTGGTGATTCCTGATGCAGCGACCACAGCTAATGACCCTTTTTTGCCAACAAGTCCGGCAGCTTCCGTAAAAACTATAGATATTCAACCTAATGGCATATTAAATGGTGGAGAAGGCACATCACTAACAATTGCCGGTGCTACTGGGGCATGGTTAAATGAAGGCTCTTTTAACCCCGGAACAAGTACAGTCGTTTTTACAAATGCAAACGCTACTATGGCTGACCCAACGAATTTTCATAACCTAACCATCAATAGTGGGGCAAGCTTAACTTTAGGAACCAACAATATAATGCGAATTGCAGGTACTTTAACCAATAACGGAACTCTACGTGCAGCGTTACTTCCTAACACCATTGAGTTTAATGGTACTGACCAAACCATAATAAACCCAAATGGTTTAACCACGGGTTTTTACAATCTTATTTTAAGTGGCTCAGGCACAAAGTCAATGCCCTCATCCCCTTTATCCATAGCAGGTTATTTTCTCACAACAGGAACGGCAACGGCAACTGCAAAGAATGCCATAACAGTTGGAGGAGATGTTACCATTGAGGATGGGTCAACATTTATCGCCGGAAACTTTATTCATTCCTTCAAGGGTAATTTTCACAATCAGGGCATATTTACAGCCTCAACAGGTAGCACCATTACCATGAATGGCACAACGAGCCAAATGATTAATGGCGGCATCACCACAAATTTTTATAACCTAATAATAAATAACAGCAATGGTGTGAATTTGTTTACGAATGCAAATGTAACCAATACACTTACACTTACTAACGGAAATCTAAGTGTGGGCGAAACAACTTTGGGAATTAATGGAACCATTTCAAAAACTTCAGGCTTTATTCAGACGGATGCAACTTCTTCTCTAAGTTTCGGTGGGATAGAAGCAATAACGTTACCAAATAATTTATTTGCATCTTCCCCTTCAATAAACAATCTTACTGTTAATAGAACCAATGGCCTTACTTTAGGAAATCAAAACATGACCGTTAATGGGCTTTTAGATTTAGCATCTGGAGCCTTTAGTATAGGTGGCAACACATTAACGATTAATGGCAGTTCGCCAACTAGAACTAACGGAGAAATAGATGCGAGCAATGCTAATGCAGCATTAATTTTTTCTAATCCTAGTGCAATTGTTTTACCTGCAAGTATTTTTAGTGGAAATGTAAATAATATATCCATTACAGGAACAGGAGGAGTTACTGCCTCAAGCGATTTTACTATCAATGGCATCTTAAACTTACAAAATGCAAATCCATCTGATATCAAAGGCAGCTTAGATATGAGAGGAGATACACTTACTATGGGTGCGTTAGCCACCACTATAGGCATTGGTGATGTTACGGGTTATGTGAAACGAACATCATTTTTAGTAAATACACCTTATACCTTCGGCAACCAATATACCACAATAAATTTGGTAGCCGGTGGCACATTACCGAGTAAAATTTGGGTGAATATTGTTTTAGCTCCTTCCGAACCATCATGGATTAGTATTAAAACACATGGAATTAATCGCTATTATGATATTGCCCAATCAGGTGGCAACAGTTCTACTTTAGTTGTTTTAAATCTTCACTACTTGGATAGTGAACTTAATGAAGCTACTAAAAACAATCTTGATGTGTTCGATCATCACGAAAGTGGAAATGCGGATACAGATGATCATGGTCGTTCTAATGATGATATTCTTAATAATTGGGTGGGTTTAGCCAATAGGGAACTTACCTATATTGCCCCAAGTGTATCGTTCCCAAGTAAATATTGGACGGTTGGCACTGCAACTTCACCAAGCTTTACATGGCTTGGAGCTGCTAGCAATGTGTGGTCTAATGCTGCTAATTGGGTTGGTGGTGTTCCTTATCCACCTAATCATGCTTTTATTCCTGATGCAAGCACTACTGTCTTTTCACCTATGTTACCCGATACAGCATCTGTTGGATATATTACCATTCAACCTGGAGGTGTATTAAATGCCACAAATGGAACTCCAACTTTTAAAATTAAAGGTTCTGTTGGTGCGTGGGACAACATGGGAACATTCAACGCAGGAACAAGTACCGTGATTTTTACCCATGCAAATGCAACAATTTCCGACCCAACAAATTTCTATAATGTTACTGTAGCTATTGGAGCTAAGTTGACTTTAGCAACAAATAATATCATGAAAATTGGTGGTGCTCTTACTATCTCCGGCATTTTAAATGCATCAACCACTGAAAACACTGTAGAATTTAATGGCAGTGATGCACAAACAATCCCCAACGCCAATGGAAGCACACCCGGCTATCATAATTTAGTTTTAAGTGGTTCGGGAACTAAAACATTGCCTGCCACACTTGATATTGTGGATGAATTTACCAACAATGGAACAGTCAATTTCGGTACGGGTACTGTTAATTTAGACGGCAATTCTCTTTATGGACAAGAAATTAGTGGAACTTCCCCATCCACCTTTTATAATCTAACCCTTAACAATTCCGGTTACGGTGCAACCTTAAATGTAAATGCAGGCGTTTCTCATACGCTTACTTTGACAAGTGGAAAACTCTCCATTGGTAATTATGACCTCACTGTTGGAAGCAGCGCATCTATTTTAGGCAGTAGTAGTACAAACTATATCATTACGAATGGAACAGGTTCTTTAAGCCAAAACGTTAGCAATAATACTACGGATGTGGTGTATCCAATTGGTTTGGCTTCATCTTATCTTCCGGTTTCCGTGCAACTCTCCTCAGGCTCAACTGCCGATAATATCAAAGCAAGAGTTGGCGATGGACTTTACACGGCATATAATAGCAGTAATGTCCCGACAGGTTCGCTCATTGCTTCAAACGTTGTTACAAAAACATGGTATCTGCGTGAAGGTACTATTGGTGGAAGCAATGCTACCGTAAAAGTGCAATGGAATAGTGCCAACCAAGGAACATCCTTTGATAATACAAAGTGCAATATGTCCACCTATACAGCAAGTGCATGGAAATATGCGACTAGTTCAGCAGTTTCAGGAAATGATCCTTTTACACAATCTATCAGTGGTATCACTTCTTTTTCTCCTCTTGGAGTTTTCGCACAGACTTTGAGTGGCAACATTAATTATTATAATGTGGATAATTCACCCCTTACTTTAGGTATTACTGCTAAATTATATCAAAGTAATGTTCAAATCGGAAGTGATTATGCAGTTACTAATGGAACATATCTTTTTAAAGGACTGCCTCCGGGTAGTTATGAACTAAGAACAACTTCTGGAGTTTCCACCGCCGGAGCTGTCAATGGCACCGACGCAGCTCAGGTGAATGCTTGGGGCACAAATCCTTACTCCATAGAAAAAATTAGATTCTACACTGGAGATGTAACAGGTAGTGGAAACGCACCGGATAACTTCTTTAGCGCATTAGATCCGCAACAAATTATGGACAACTTTGTGAATGGAACTCCTTTTGATCGTTCCATTACTTCAGGGCAGAATTGGACATTTTGGACCACCGATGATTTAGTAAGTTCCAATTCTGCTCCTGCCGTTTTGTATCCTAGTGTAATGCTGATAGCAGGGATCGATTTGCAGACCAACCTCTATGGATTATGCAATGGTGATTTCAACCGCAGTTTTGTCTCTGGGGCAAAAGCTATAAGCAATCTCGATCTTATCCACAGCGGCACCCGAAAACTTAGCAGTCAACAGACCTTTGATTTGCCCATACATATAGTGAATTCAGGCATCGTAGGCGTGGTTTCCTTAGTGATGAATTTTCCTGCCGATTTGGTTACTGTGGAAGATGTAACGATGAGCACCACGGAAGGCATGGTGAAATGGTCAGTTCATGGCAACGAACTGCGGATCGCCTGGTTTAGCGATATAGCGTTGAACCTCAATGCCGAGGATATTTTGGCTACCTTGCATCTAAAAACTACCGATGCTTTTTCCACCAACAGTAGCGTGGAATTCACTCTAGCAGCCAACCCCGCCAACGAACTAGCAGACGGACAGTATGAAGTTATTCCCAATGCCATCATCAGCATAGATGCTATCACACCTTCTGCCACAGGCATACAAAACCTAGCCACCCAAGACCCTAGCCACATAAGCCTCAATAACTATCCCAATCCGTTCAGCGGCATCACCACCCTATTCTATGAACTACCTTTTA
This sequence comes from uncultured bacterium, assembly GCA_903862465.1. Lineage (GTDB taxonomy): Bacteria > Bacteroidota > Bacteroidia > Bacteroidales > CAIWKO01 > CAIWKO01. The sequence goes on from CAIOYH010000111.1 coordinate 18,351, forward strand.
AGGGACAAATGAGTTTGGAAGTCTATAATTTCATGGGCACCTTGGTGACTACTTTGGTGAACGAAGCCCAACAAAAAGGCATCTATAACCTGAAATTTGATGCCAAAACACTGCCTTCGGGTATCTATGTTACTCGACTAACGCTGACCAACGAAGGAAACAAAGTGGTGCGCAACATAAAAATGATTCATAACAACTAAATGAGATATAAATCACTATATTTTTTTTATAAAGAATCTATTATGTAAAGTTTGCTTATTAGCACATTATAATCTGTATATAGTAACAATTAAATGTGCTGTTTTATTTAAAGCATTTGATATTGTTTAGAAAGCGATTGCATTGTATAGCACTGATTTTTTTTACGAAACATTGAAGATTACGACTTCAACGACGGCGCATGACACTTCAACGACGGCGCATGAGACTTCAACTATGAAGAATATGACTTCAATGATGAATCATAACAAATCCAACCGCTGAATATGACTTCAACGATGACGAATACGACTTCAACGATGGCGCTTGACACTTCACATGTCACGCATATCACTTCAAAAGCGAAAAAACACTTCAAATGTCAAGAATGCGACTTCAACGATGACGCATGAGACTTCAACGATGAAGAATATGACTTCAAAGGTCAAGCAAACGCATCATGAACATGAGCATGCGATTTCGTCACATCATCGTGCGAATTCAACAATGGTGCATGTGACTTCAACGATGAAGAATATGACTTCAACGATGGCGCATGACACTTTAACGATGAAACATACCCCTTGAAAGATGAAACATATAACTTTTCATGTGAAACATAACGAATATAAGCCGTGCATATAACATTTCATGTCAAACATACCTCTTGAAAGGTGATGCATACCACTTGAAAGATGATGCATGAGACATTTCACATCATGCATATCACTAGGTAGATGTAAAAACCTCTGCATTGTCAAACATATCCATTTTCACGTCATGCTTGAGACTTTTCAAGTCATACATACGCCTAAGCACGTCATGCATACGAATCAGGAACATAAACATAAGATAGTGTTTCATCATCATGAGCCTTAAAAGATGAAACATGAGACTTGAAATATGGAACATACCCCTTCAAAGGTCAAACATGATACATGGAAGATGAAACATGACACTTAAAAGGTGAAACATGGGACTTCAAATATGAAACATGAGACTTCAAAGATAATGCATACCACTTTTGATATTTAGGGCGCTTAAACCACCATTAGGCTAAGGTTTTAACCTATTTCGGTACAACCCTATCAAGTACTGCCTATAGCGAGTTTGTGAAGTTTTCATTGTGAATACAAAAAATATTTATGCACAATTGTTAGTTGGTTTGGTTTTTTGTTGTAAATTTGTAACCATTATTAAAATCAAACTTTTTATATGGAAGAGAAAGAATTTAAAGAAAGAAATGAGCACAATGAAATTTTCTCTAAGGCAGTGAGAGCAGGCAAAAGAACGTATTTTTTTGATGTGAAAGCTACGAGGGGCGACGAACTTTATTTGACCATCACTGAAAGCAAAAAACGCTTCAGCGACGATAATGGCAAGTTTACGTACGAAAAACATAAGTTATTTTTGTACCGTGAGGATTTCGACAAGTTTTTGAATGGCTTGCACGAAACCATCGGCTACATTGATTCGGGCGAATTTCCCGAACCTGAAATTGAAGAAGGTAACAGAATTCGCAACGAGTTCACCGATTTGGACTTTGACGAATTGGGCGACGACATAGGGAACAAACACTAATTAGGTTTCGTTATTAAAGCTAAGGGGTATGCAAAGCATCTTTGGATGGCTTGCATCCTTGCTTTGTAATGTGACGAGCAGCATATTATTCTGTGAAATAGCAGAAAAGACATTAATTTTGCAAAAAAATAGATTTATAATCTCAAGTTTTTATGGGAAAAGTAATAGCAATTGCTAATCAAAAAGGTGGCGTCGGAAAAACCACATCGGCTATCAATCTGAGTGCGAGTTTTGCGGTGTTGGATTATAAAACCTTGCTGATAGATGCCGACCCGCAAGCCAATGCGACTTCGGGTGTGGGTTTCGATCCCAAAAACATCAAAACCAGTATCTACGAATGTATCATTGAAGAAGTAGAACCTCAAAATATTATCCTCAACACCAAGACTCCAAACTTAGATTTATTGCCGGCGCACATAGATTTGGTGGGTGCTGAAATAGAGCTTATCAATTTGCCCAATCGTGAGAAAATGATGCGCAAGGTTATCAACAAAATCAAAGAAAATTATGACTTTGTGGTGATAGACTGCTCCCCTTCCTTGGGGCTCATCGTGGTGAATTCGTTGGCTGCTGCCGATTCGGTGATTATCCCTGTGCAGTGCGAATATTTCGCTTTGGAAGGCTTGGGCAAATTGCTGAACACCATCAAAATCATACAATCGCACATCAATCCCGATTTGGATATTGAAGGTATCTTGCTGACCATGTATGACCAACGTTTGCGTTTGTCGAATCAGGTTGTGGAGGAAGTGAAGACGCATTTTCAACAAATGGTGTTCGACACAATCATACAGCGTAACACTAAATTGGGCGAGGCGCCTAGCTTTGGCGAGACCATCATCATGTATGATGCCGACAGCAAAGGCGCTATCAATTATCTGAATTTGGCGCGCGAAATTTTACAAAAAAACAATATGACTCGAATTAATCAAAGAGACAAAATAATTTATCCTGAAGATGACAACTAAGAAAAGAAGCAGTGTAATAGGACGTGGATTAAGTTCTTTGCTCGAAAACCCCGAAACAGATATCACAAGCAAAAGCGATTTGTCGGGTAAATTTGTGGTGGGCTCGGTGAGCCAAATAAAGATAACACAAATTGAAGCGAACCCGTTTCAGCCACGAGACATATTTGATGAAGAATCCTTGCAGCAATTGGCTGAATCCATAAAACTTCATGGTGTGATACAACCCGTGACTGTTCGCAAATTGGGTTACGACAAGTATCAATTGATAGCCGGCGAACGTCGGTTTAAAGCCACGCAATTGGCAGGTTTGGAAGAAATACCCGCCTACATCCGCGTTGCCGATGATGAACAAATGTTGGAATGGGCGTTGATTGAAAACATCCATCGCGAAAACCTGAATCCAATAGACATCGCATTGAGTTATCAACGATTGGTGGATGAATGTAAACTAACGCAGGAAGAATTGAGCCTGAAAGTTCAGTCGAAACGTTCCACAGTAACGAATTATCTGCGTTTGTTGAAGCTTCCCGATATGGTTCAAAAAGCTTTGAAAGAAGAACGTCTCACCATGGGTCATGCGCGTGCCATTGCTGCTATCGACAACCTCGACAAGCAGATTGCTATTTTTAAGTTGATAATTGAAAAAGAAATATCGGTGCGCGAAGTGGAGCGATTGGTGAAAGAGAGTGCGCCTTTCCCCAAACTCAAAACTTCCTACCGTCAAGCTATGCCACCTAAATTTGTGGAAGCACGGAAATATCTGAACGAGCATTTCTTTCAGAATGTGGAGATCAATTATAAAAATAAAGGTAAGGGAAGTATCGTTATTACGTTTAACTCCGATGATGAATTCAATAAAATCATCTCGAGGATGAAATAATAATAGTTCGAGATGACCAAAAAGGCTTGTAAATATCTTCTTTTTTCTATTGCCTACTTCTTAGTTTATAACACCTACGGACAGACCCATGCTGTGGATATTATCGGTGTGGATTCTCTACATATTCAAAATGATACGAATTCGGCTCGGTTTCTGAATCAACAATATGAGAATTGGGAGAAGACACAAAATCAAGCAGCTTTGGTGAAAGCGAAGAGTCAAGATACGATAAAAGTTCGGCTACATTCTCCGAAGAAAGCCTCTTGGATGTCGGCGGCATTACCGGGTTTGGGGCAAGCCTATAACAAAAAGTATTGGAAAATTCCGATTATATATGTAGGCTTTGGTGTCATAGCCTACTTGGGCTATAATTATTACACCAAATTCACTCGATATAAGGACACCTATATGTTTCGGGCAGGAGAAGATTCGACCAAAACGGACTATTATCCCTATATCACCTCGAAAGATGTTTTGTATCAAAATTGGAGTTACAATCGGCGAAACTTTGAACTAACTTGTATCTTCGGCAGCTTGCTGTATGTGCTAAATATTATAGATGCATCGGTGGATGCGCATCTCTATAAATTTGATATTTCAAACGATTTGTCATTACGCATAGAACCTGTTATAACAAACTATAACTACACCTCTTACAACAACCTATCCACTGGCATAAAGCTCACCTTAGGTTTCTAAAATCTAACGTTAACAAATATTTTTTCAGATATTTTGCTTCACATATTAATCTTATGTGTAATTTTGAATATTATTTCAAATTAAAAACTTATCACATGAAAAAAATCGTATTAACTATTGCTCTTGCGACATCTTTTGTTGCGTTGTTTGCCCAAGCTCCTGCAAAGGATAAGGCTGTTTTTAAGGACTATCAGCCGGGGTTTTATCAAAATTTTATTCTGAAAGGGATAGAGGAATTTAACCAACAGCAAGAAGTACCAAAAAATGATCGCCGTTTTAAAATTGATTTGAGCGGAATGAACTTACCGAACAATATTGATTTATATACCAAGCAATGGTGTAATGAACCAATTTCGCAAGGCAACACAGGGACTTGTTGGTGTTTTTCCACGACATCTTATTATGAATCTGAAATTTTTCGTCTAACAAAACAAAAAGTGAAGCTTTCGGAAATGTACACGGTATATTGGGAGTATGTTGAAAAAGCTCGTTACTATGTTAAAACTCGTGGCACATCAGCGTTTGGAGAAGGTTCGGAAGCCAATGCCGTTAAACGACTTTGGTTAACTTACGGCATAGTTCCTGAGGATGCTTATACAGGATTTAAACCTAGACAAACATATCACAACCATGCTAAGATGTTTGATGAGATGGATACCTATCTAAAATCAGTGAAGACAAGCAATGCATGGAACGAAGATGCTGTGTTATCAACCATCAAAAGTATCATGAATTCCTATTTGGGCGTCCCTCCTACCAAAATCATGTTGAATGGTAAGGATTATACTCCCATGGAATATCTCAATGACTTTTTGAAATTAAATTTAAATGATTATGTGGATGTTACATCCCTATTAGAGAAACCATATTATCAACAAGTGGAATATATTGTTCCTGATAATTGGTGGCATAGTGCCGATTATTATAACATTCCTTTGGATGATTATATGAAAATCGTAAAAGCTTCTATACGCAAAGGATATACAGTGGGTATAGGCGGAGATGTTTCGGAAGCAGGCTTTGAGCCTTTCGCTCAGGTGGCTATTATACCGAGTTTTGACATACCTTCTGAATATATTGATGAATATGCTCGTCAGTTTCGTTTTAGTAACAAAACTACTACGGACGATCATGGCTTGCACATCGTGGGTTATGTAGAAAAAGATGGCAAAGATTGGTATTTGGTGAAAGATTCCGGTTCGGGCAGCAGAAACGTGGGCAAACAAAGCAAAAGTTTTGGGTATTATTTCTTCAGCGAAGATTATGTGAAGCTAAAAATCATGGATATTATTGTCCATAAAGATATGTTGAAAGATTATCTACCAATGTTCAAAAAATAATCTATAATCGGTAGTTCTATAAATTGCTTTTTCATCGTTGGACTTCAATTTTTAAAATGCTCACCCCGACTGTAAGTCGGGACTGCGCTTTTATAAACCTTGTCCGTCTCGAAAAATCTAATTATTAGAACCCCTTTAAATATAAAAACTATGAAACTATTAAAGAAACTTGCGATCGGGCTGTTGGTCGTTGTAGTACTTGTTTTGATTGCAGCTATATTCTTGCCTTCCACCAAACATGTGGAGGACGCATTAACGATAAATGCTCCTGCTAGCAATGTGTATGAGCAAGTGGTGAGCCTTAGAAATTGGCAAAAATGGACACCCTTTACAGCAAACGACACTGCCATGATAACCACCTACTCCGGTCCCATGAAGGGCGTTGGTGCCGTGATGAGTTGGCAGAGTAAAAAAGCGGGCAATGGCGTGATGACAGTATTGGAAGTAGTAAAAAACAAATCCATCAAAACGCAGATTGAGTTTGAAGGACAAGGGATTTCGCACAGCGAATGGAAATTTGAAGGAACGGGAACCACGACTAAAGTTACTTGGTCCATAGATGTGGAACATTTGGCATATCCTTTGGGTAGAATTATGGGATTGATGATGCCGGGGATGTTGCACAAAAGCTTTCAGCAGGGATTGGCAAGTTTGAAGAAAGTGAGTGAGGATTACGCCAAAGCCTTGGCTATTTATAAAACTTCGGACATTAAAGTTGTCCCTATGGAGGCTCAATTTGCTTTGATTATCAAAGATTCATCCACCTGCGACAATGTTGATGTGTTGTTGAGTAAAATCTATGGACAAATTGGTCAGTTTGTTGGTCAAAATAAAATAGAAACAGTGGGTGCACCTTTTGCGCGCTATTTGGTGTGGGATAATGCGAAAGATAAAAATGTGATGGAAGCCGGTTTTTTCATCAAAAATAAGCTTGGCGGAAAGGATAATATCGTTTGTATTGAAATCCCGAAAGGGAATTTTGTTACTGCCACCCATTTCGGTGCTTATGAAACTACGTACAAATCCCACGAACTTATGGAGCAATATATCAAAGATAATAAGCTAAATACTGCAGGTGCTTCTTGGGAAAGTTATCTTACCGACCCTGAAAAGGAGCCCGATATGACCAAATGGCAAACGCAAATCGTTTATCCTATTAAATAATTCGTCTTGTAAGACAAAAAAAAGCTGAACAATGTTCAGCTTTTTTTTTGTTTGGTATTTTCGTTTAGTAGGTGCTTGATGCATTCGAAGGAGCATAGACTTCGTATTCGTAGGTCACTGTTTTCTTTTCCTTTGCACCACAGGAGATCTCCCAATTGACATTGATATAGGGGTTCAAATAACTGTATCTGCCACTCTTTTCCGTTTTGCCATCATCGCTTACGGATAAGACATTTGCCAATAAATCTTTTTTAATGGTCAGAAATATCTTTTTATTTTGCAGGTTTTCAATATAAATTGTGCCTCTAATGGTAACTTTGTTATAATAGGTCTTGCCAATTTTCTTTACATTCTCTTCCTTTTTCACTTCCTCTTCTTTGTTTTTCACTACCACATCGCCGGCTTTGGATAATTGTACCGAGATGTTAGCCCCTGTAGGTGTGTATTTGATGCGGTCTTGTGCCAATGGCTGTAGGTTTTCGTTTTGCACAAACACAGGTGCTGTGGTGAACGGATAGGTAGTGTTATTGGTCAATTGCAACGAATGATACACATCGAAACGCTTTTCGGGGTCGTTACTTATGTAGCTGTAATAGGAATAGTTGACAATATCGCCTAAAGACACTTCATACACATCTTTGTAAGGAATTTTGGCAGAAAAAATCTGAAAGCTTGTCTTGCTTTGCTTTGGTAGACTCACCTTTCCTACTTTATACATATATAAATCATTGGTTTTCTCTCCCGCTGTGGAGTAGTCATAATACTGTTCAATATGATTCATGGAGGCTGAGACATCCGTGGCAACATACGAATTTTCGTTGGCATAAGTTTGCATCGCCATCATCGGAACAGTGCTTGAAGTAGGTTTTATATCGTATAATGAAGTTAAATAGTTATTGTAAATAGGATCGAATGTCATGCCATAAAAGAACTGCGGATTGCCCACCGTTAGGGTCAATTCGGCATCGTTTATATCTTCCGAATAGTTCTCCACCAAGGCTTTCATCTCCAATTGCAACTCATTTTCATTGATTACCTTTATATTATAAGAAGGAAACCATTGAATGCCATCTTGCATATACACCAAGCGCAAATCCGTTGAACTAACGTTTTTATCGAAATAAATCTTCGCCACACGTACCAAAGAATCCACCGTCAACATGCCCACACCTGCATCTTCAATGGTGAAATCCACCAAGGAAGTCACCGGAAAATAGGTGGTTTTGTTATCGGCTGTTTTGATTTTCGCTATAGATGATGTCTCATAATAGTCGGATAAGGTGCCGCTTATTTCCTTAACATTTTTATCCGAGCCATAATAATAGCTGAAACGTACTTTCTTGCCCACGGAGCCTTTGAAGATATCATTAAAGTTCTGCGGGTTTTTGGTCTTTTTGATGGTGTCGGTGAGAAAACAAACTTTGGATATTTTTGTTTCTTTGGTGGTGTTGAGCCAATAGGTGCCCAACAAAGGCTCTTGGGGAAGCTCTAGAACCGCATAACCTTTTTTGGCAGATACGTTTCCTTCTTTTGCAACAAAATAGGTGCCGTTTTTAAACACATTTATCTGCACCGGACTCAATGCGCTTTGCGCAGATACTAAAGCCATTAACGATAAAAGATAGCAGAACACGAAAATTTTTCTCATACGATTGGAAGTTTTAATTTATATTTGTTTTTCGGAAAAACCTTTTAGCACCAAATCTTATGCCAAAAACTCAGAATATTGACCTTTCAAACAAAACAAAAGGAATACTTTATCTAATTCCTTCCACCTTGGGAAGCGAATCGCAACCCAACGACGTGCTGCCGGAGCTAAATCGGCACATCATCGAAAGCCTTACGGTGTTTATTGTTGAAGAACTGAAGACGGCTCGGCGGTTTCTGAAACGTATCAACAAAGATATTAATATTGATGGATTAGAATTCTTGATTTTCAACGAGCATACGGTGAAAACCGACCTGGCACAGTATATTGCCCCCCTATTGAACGGGCGCAACGTGGGGCTGCTGTCGGAGGCAGGTTTGCCCTGCATAGCCGACCCGGGGAAAGAGATAGTGAGCGAGGCACATGAACATCGCATCACGGTGAAACCTTTGACGGGTCCCTCGTCTATCTTGTTGGCTTTGATAGCCTCGGGATTCAACGGGCAAAACTTCGCGTTCCATGGATATTTGCCTGTGGAAAAGATGCCGCGCCAAAAGAAAATCAAGCAATTGGAAGCCTCCATCCTACCCAACTTCCAAACGCAGATATTTATAGAGACACCCTATAGGAATAACCAACTCATGACATCATTGTTGGAGACCTGCCAAAGCGAAACCCTGCTGTGTGTGGCGGCAGATATTAGCTTGCCGACCGAACAAATCATCTCAACGTCCATATCACGATGGGGAAAGATAAAATACGATTTTAATAAAAGACCGGCGGTGTTTTTGTTGTATCAATAGGTTATTTGACTTTAGAGAAGCTAAAAGGACAGAAGCGAGGGAGGCAGAGGTTAGCGCTGAATGGGTTGAAACATTTTCTGAATGTACCTATATTATGAAAAATCATATCCCAACCCTAGTATTTCTACAAATTCTTTTTCAGCAATCTCAATTGCTCTTTTTCTTAATTGCAATATTTCATTTTTATCTCTATTTTGAGAGTATAGAATTTTCATTTGTGCTGTAATGAAAAAAGCGTCATAGTCTTTATTTTCTTCTTGTTCAAGCAAATAGGATAATTCTTTAGTTGCTGAAGTGATATCGAATTTCTCTTTTACAAATTGGTTATCAATAATTATAATCGTATTTTCAATAATATTGACATCACTATTTTCTCCAATTTCAGAAAACAAATTGTACATTTTAAACCCAGTAGATTTTAAAACTTCAACATTTAATATTTTTTTAAAACGGTTGAGCATAAATAAAGCAGTTGATTTTGCTCTAACACCCTTCATATTGATTTTCGGTAAAAGTCTTGAAACCGACAATTTATTTTTAGGGGAATCAAAATAAATTGGAATTTCATTTTCATCATTGATAAATTTTTGAAACTGATTGTAGGCTAACCTTTGCTGAGTTAAATTTGAAGTAAAATAGTTCATAAAAGAGGTGACCCAGAACCAATCTTTTAAACGGTACAATTGATTTTGTGTTGGTGTCTTGACTTTATTGAAGAAATCTGTAATAAAGATTAATTGAATACTATAAGGTAGTAGTTTGCCATCAATTACAACACATTCTTCGAATAGAAACTTAATTGATTTTTCAATACTGGCTAATGTTTTGCGCGTAACATCAATAAATTCAATTCTTGCTGCCAAATTTTCTAATTCCTTACTATTTTTGACCTGGTCGAAAAAGGCCTTTCCAAAAGAATTTTTTATACAATCAAAGATTAATTCTCTTTTTATATTGTGGAAATTGTATTTCTTAAGATCCTTTAACAAATTATCAATTTCAGTTCCTAACCGAAAATCTCTTTCTTTATTAAAAGATAATGCAGAAACTTTCCAGTCATCAGTAATTTTAGCACCTTTTGAGTTTACTCTTGAAAAGATATCAACAGCTTCTTTTATACTTCCTCCTATCATGTCAATAGAAGGTATGTTATAGTCAATTATGTTTGAACTTAAATGTTCATACTTTTTAATATAATTATTAATGGTCGAATTATCTAAGCCAAGTGCTAATAATTGTTTTTGAAATTCAAAAAATTCTTTACCATCAATAAATTTGAAAAGAGGAACTTTGAATATTTCTAAATCATTCAAATTGGATTTTCGATTATATTCAAATTCGTCTGTTTCCAAATTATATATTAAATTAAAATCTTTTTGCCATTCCTCGTTATCTCTTTTTAAATTAGTTTTATGCGGATTAACCAAACAACCAAAAAATGTAGAAAGTCTTTGATAGCCATCTAAAATATAATAATAATCTTGGGTCCGTTCTGGTAGAAAATAGGAGCCAATTTTATCAGCTTCAAATTTTAAAAAATCTTCCTCTGATTTAAAATCAGGCCTCCAAAACAAAATTGAACCGATAGGATAACCTAATTTGATGCTTTCAAATAATTCAATTTTAGCCTTTATTTCCCAAATATGATCTCTTTGAAATGCAGGAACCTGAATATTTCCTCTCTGAAAGTCATCAATATAATGAAACAATCTCCGAACTCTGGTATTTATTTTAAGATTATCGCTCATAACAACTGACTTATTTTTTGAAGAATTTCTTCCAATTCATTTGAATTGGCTCGCTTTGATAAAGCAGCCCTGTCAATTTTTGGGGAATTAAATAATTGGGGAAATTCAGATTTAAAATTAACTCTCTTAGGATACAAACTATATAAATTCATTTTTTCTTTTCTTAGAATCTTGTAGATTTCGTCTGTTTTTAAATTGCTATATAAGACTTTAATGCCATCTTTTAATTTCTCAAAATTGATATCTGGAAATCCTTTTTCAATATCAAAGAAATCTTTTTGTTCGGGCTTTAATTTTAAATAAGCTCTAATATAATTGTCATTATATGGAATTTCAGCAATAACTTCATCAGGCATATAATTTTCCATTTCCCTTTTATAGGTAACCCAATAAGGAATCTGATTTTCTTTAATTGTATTTAATATTTTTTGTTTGTCAAGTGCAATTTCATCAGTCGAAGGAAATTCTTTATCGCTATCAAGCAAAATAAACATTCTTAGATACTTAGAACTATCTTTCGGAAAATTAAACTTATTTCCATCGTATCTCCTTTTCCTTTCATTAATTACATTGGGAATATTATTCCCACCACCATTTTCAAAAATAAGCCACCCCATTTGATAATGTAAATTTATAAGTTCACTTTCTTTTTTAAAACATCTTAATAATGCTTCAATAAAATATTTATCATTCTCGATATTCTCAAGAATGATTGAGAATTTTTTACTGAGAATTTCTTCTGCTTCTCCTAATAAAAAAGTATTTTCTCCGCTTGAAGAAACAATTACACTAATTTCTCTTCTTTTTTTATTTGCACTTTCAGTAAAGTACAAGTCAATATTATCTTTACTGCTTTGCCTCAAAGTCTTGTACCATTCTGATTTTTGAATGTTCTCATATTCAATAAAGGAACCAATATAAAAGAAATGGCGTCCTTTAGAATTAATCCAAATTTTGTCAATTAAACCTAAAGTTTCTTCAGAATAATCTAAAAATATATCATTTGCAATAGAATAAATCATTAGGAATTTTGTGCTTTTCTTATTTCAATTACTTCTTTTAAACTTTCATTAAATATATTTTCTGGCCACCAGTCTACCTCTCCATCACTTTCCACTTTAATTGGTTTTATAAAACTTTCACTGATATCCTTATTAAAATCTACGAAATAGATAGCCAAATCTTCTTTTTTTAATATCCCTTTTGCAACTAATCTTCTCATCCTTAATACAAAATTCTGCGAATGAGTTTCTATTAAATAATGTTTTTTGTTTTCTTCTTTATAAGATTCCACAAATCGTTCTGCTAAGTTGCCATGTGCTGCAGGGTGTAAATGAGTTTCAGGCTCTTCAATAATAATTAATATGTCTTCCTCTGTATGCATATAAGACCTTACAATCAGTGGTAATGCCTGGTTCATTCCTTGACCGACATTCATTAAATTAATTTTATTAATTCCATTATTTGATAAAACTACCTGATATGTTGGCGGTGTACCGACTATAGGGATGATTTCTAATTTCCATCCATCAAAATTTTCTTTATACCAATTACTTACATTTGGCAATATCTTGCCCTTGCTTTCATAGTCAAGAATTAAGATGGGATACGCATTTCCACCATCATTTCCTATTTTGTTATATTCGTTAAAACTATTGACGTAACTAGGTTCAGGTAACTTTCTAAATGGACCTATATAATCATAATCTATTGTCAAACTTTTAAACTGTATATCAGGAGTCGTAAATCCTTTAAATTTTGTTCTTTTTAAATCAATTTGAGTACCATTAAATGAATATTCCATAAATTCGGTTTTGCCATTTTCATCACCTTTAATTATGGTGTATAATTTTTCGTTTTCACTCTCAATAGTTAACTCCAAATTACTTGTAACAAAATTTTTATTATAAATTAAATCGCCGTAGGAT
>CAIOYH010000112.1 GCA_903862465.1 uncultured bacterium
AGCTTTAGAAGGTGATATCAATAGTACAAGTAAGGAAAATCAGAGGATTTTGAATGCTTGTTTGAAGGAGGATCAAAAGGTGTTGAATGTGATTAAGGCTTATGCTAAATCTATAGGTGATAAGGAATTGGCAAAGCAAGCTACGAAGGCTGCTGTGTTGAAAAGTATGGGAATTACACCACAAAGAAAAGCTGTTGTGAAGGTGATTAAGCCCGGGTCGAGTTTGTTGTTATATACAGATTTTATTGGAAAGAATTATTTGCAGTTGACGTTGTTGACTGAGAATGTGACGGTGTTGGTGGGACAGACGCATTTGAAGTTGGGTGTGATTACAGATGGGACGGAATTGCCGTTTAATGAGGTATGGGTTGGACAGAAGAAGATGATGTTGGGCACGGGTAGGTATATTAAGTTGACGAATACGGATAATTTTAAGAAGGCGAAGGTTAGGGTTTTTGTTCAGGAGGTGGATTTGGAGTAGGCTGCTTAGTTTAAGGTTTAAACCCCAACCCCTTGAAAAGGGGCTATAATAGGTCGGGAATATTTTAATTGAGTAATTCAGTTTTCGTGTAAATTATTATAAAGATTAAAAGACAAGGCATGAATGTACAATTATTTGATATAAAACATATTTTAATTAAGGTTTTTATTTTTATTGCAGCGATTGGATCAATTTGTGGTGTTCCTTTTATGAGTTGTAAAGAATGTGTGCGACAAAGAGAAAAACAACCGGGACGCGATACCATTAGTTTTAATGTTCCAATTATTGCCATTTGTGACTCAATGAAAATCATGGATGGTTTAATGGACAAGCTTAATCCTGCAAAAAAACAACCACGAATTAAAAGTTGGTTGGTCAAAGATTATGAACCTGAAATTATTGATATTAATGGCAATGAATTTCAATTAAAAAATCTAAAAGTTCAAGATTTAAATGTTTTTGGAGAATTAAATAATAAAGAAAAGATTCGCTTCTATAATTTGATTCAATTCTTTCTAAAAAACAATTTGACTTCATGCTTTCCTGAGAAGCTTGGATTGGTTTCAAAATATGAATATTTTTATCATTATAGAAATTATGAAAACATAAATGAGGAAGAATATAATAGATTTGTTCTGTTATGTGATACAAATTTTAATTACAATAACGATAGTGTTGAACGTAATTTCAAATGTCTGGACAAAAGAGATGGTTTGGTGTTATTTAAGGAAAATTATCATCATTATCTAAGTGAACATAGTAATTAATATATTTATTACATTGATGATTGTAGCACAGCTTGGAACAGTACTACGATTTAGCAATTGTGATTGGGCGAATGCAATTCGCCCCTACAAAGCGTGGGAATGATGGGTGGGGTGAAAGGAAATGTTGATTAAGAGACCAAGGGATAGATACGGGGCACGCGCGCAAGGGATTGGAACGGAAAGCCCACAGGGGCGTTATTCAGCCCCGAGGACTTGGAGAGGAAAGCCCGACCCCCCGATTTTCTCGGGGGGATGCGCCATAATTAGTTGCGAGTTTAGAGTTTGTAGTTCGGTGTTCCTAGTTCAGAGTTTGTAGTTCGGAGTTCGTAATTCGGAGTTTGGGCAACAGAGTTCTGTTGAGTTATAAATTTTATTATTTATGAAAAGAATATTTTTTCTTTCTATTGTATTAGCTTCTTGTATTCTTTTGTTTGGATGTAAAAAGAAAAAAGAAGAACCTGTTTATGTGACGGATCAAGATGGAAATGTTTATCCAACAGTGGTTATAGGAAATCAGGTTTGGATGACTAAAAATCTTAATACTACGAAATATCGTAATGGAGATCTAATACCAAGAGTTATAGATGATGTGGGTTGGGATACATTGCATACCGGTGCGTATTGTAATTATGATTTATATATAGAAACATACGGTCGTTTGTATAATTGGTATGCAGTGAATGATAGCAGGGGAATTGCTCCATTGGGTTGGCATGTAGCTTCGTGGGATGAATGGAATGTGTTGGTTAATTATATGGGAGGAGCAGATGTAGCTGGCGTGAAGCTTAAAGAAGCCGGTAGCGAACATTGGGCAACATATAATAACAGTGCAACGAATGAAAGTGGATTTACAGCATTACCTGGTGGCTTTAGAACTATGGGAGGTCCATTTGAGTATATAAGCGATGCTGGAATTTGGTGGTGTTCAACTGAAGAGAATGAACAAGGAGCAAAGGCTGTATCAATGTGGTATAATCAAGGTGGAGTACGTTTATATTCAGGAGGGAAAAAAGAATGGGGATATTCAGTTCGATGTGTAAAGGATTAGGAGAGAAGGTAGATTTTTTTTGGTTCAATATATTTCGCCCCTAAAGGGGCTTTGGGGGTAGAGAGGGTTGTATTTTTACCCCGACATGAATGTCGGGGCTACCGATATTAAGCCCTTACAGGGCTTTGAAGAAGGTTGGAAGGTTTGGGGTGACGTGTGTATGTCCATTTGTATTAAGGTTGAAAACTTGAAGAAGGTTTTTTTTTGTTTTGGGTTGGTGTTGATGAAGGATGGGAGTAGATGGCAAATTGTTATGGGCTAAAGCCTTTACTGTGTAGGTAGTAGGTGACCCCGCCCTGAAGGGCAGGGTAATTCATTAGGTTGCATTACCCTGTGCTTTAGTACGGGGGAGAATACGGTAAAAATGCGTTTGGCTTTAGCCCCCAATATAAATATGGAGACAATAGTTTTACGGTATTAAGAGACCAAGGGATAGATACGGGGCACGCGCGCAAGGGATTGTAGTGGATAGCCCACAGCGCCGCTTCTTCGCGGCGCGAGGACTAGGAACGGAAAGCCCGACCCCCCGATTTTCTCGGGGGGATGCGCCATAATTAGTTGCGAGTTTAGAGTTCAGAGTTCCTAGTTCGGAGTTCCTAGTTCAGAGTTCCTAGTTCAGAGTTTGTAGTTCGGAGTTCCTAGTTCAGAGTTTGTAGTTCGGAGTTCCTAGTTCGGAGTTATTGATTTGTTGATTGGTTAATTAAGGTTATTAGGAGTTGAGCAATTAACTTATTCAACAAATTAAGCATTCAACTCCCCCCCTATTCCAACCATTTCTTAATTCTCCCAATGACTTCTTCTTTCATAGCGGCAGGCAAGGATGCGATGCGGCTACGGTGGCTACCTTCGGGGCAAACGGCTTTATAGAGATTGGTTTTATGGTCGAAATTGACAGCCGCAGCCGACCAAGGGTCGTATTCGCCATAAATAAAAATCATTTGAGGATCGTTGTCGCGCAGGAATTTGGCACAGCGTTGCGAAATGGTGCTATCGAAAGTCACGCGATAATCTTTGGGCATAAATATTTTGTCGAGATAGCCCTTGGCAGTGGTAATCTTCAGGTATTTTGCGAAGGGGCGAGTGTCGTAGCCGTAGTAGCCTAATTCGTGGGCGGCTTGCACAAAAAATGCTTTCGTGGATTCCATCTCTTCCAAGGCAAAATAATCGGGTGAGCAAACTCGTATCAAATAGTTGAACATATCCAAATCACTCGCCTTCTTGGCAGGAATGGAAGCGGGTTTCCATCCCCATTGCCAAAAGGAAAAAGAAAATTCCAATACACAATAGTCATAGATTTCGTCTAAAGGCAGATTGAAAGTATAATGCTTATCGTCACAAAACGACTTGAACATCGGCATCAGTTTCGCTCTGCGTTTCAGTATCTGAAGCTGAAACTCTTGCACCTTGGCGCGGTCTTTGGCATTGCCAACCTGATTGGCTATAAAAGGCTCATGACGCCCGTCTTCGACGCCGAAACTCAAAGGCGCCACATAACACACAGAGATATCCACGTCATTAGGATACAGCGTGCGATAAATCAAAGCCGTTTCGCCACCCTTGCTGATGCCGGTAGCTATCCATTTGTGCGTGTAAATCGTCTTAAACAGCTCCGTAACGTGATGATGATCGGCAGCAGCATTCGTGGTGGTGAGATATTTCCAATTGAGTTCTTTGGGTGTGGAGGTGCCAAAATAGCGATGTTCCACAAAAATCTGATTGGTATGAAACAAGCTTGCCACTTCTTCGATATAGCTTTCGCGCTCGGCATAATCGCCCGTATAGCCTTCCGTTACGATTACCGTAGCGGCATCATACGAAAAATGAGACACATAAACACGTTGCGCAAACCATCCCGCAGTGGTGTCATTCGCATCCAACCATTGTTTGAGCTCTACGAGATATTTCTCTTTGAAATTGGTAGTGAATTTGAGCGGTTTCACATCAATAACTCCGCGCAAGGACTTAATTTGTTTGTATAATTGTGTTTCTTGTGCCGTGGCAGAAGTCATTGCGAGGCAAACAAGCAACAACATAACAATCCGAATTTTCAGTGTTTTTCTGATCATAATAAAAGGGATAAATAAAGTAAAATTAAAGAAAGATTACACCTGCGGTTTTTCTATCCTAGTCAAATCAAATTTGGGATTCTTTGGAAAGGCAAGCGGCACAGTTTCAACAATCACATTGCTAGTGTCCATGCCATAAGCACGCACCTCGCCAATACCTAGGCGTTTCAAATAGGAATATATATCCATGATAAACTGTTCGTATGGAGGAAAATCGAAGTCGAAATTTTGAATCCTATCAATAATAATGAAACGGAAATCACCCATGATACGATGTTTGCGCAAGGAGGGATATTTTGATGTTAAATCCAATTCATCATTCTTAATCAATTCATCAATAACTTGTTTAAAGAACAAATTGATACGCGGCTGTATCCTGAATCCCAATTTGAAATCTACCTTTATCAAGACATCAGGAATCACAGTGGTGACCTTAAATTCTTTGGTGTTGGGCTCATCCATAATATCAATATGCACCAACCAATACATATCAGCCCGCTTGGGTTGTTTGTTGATGATGGAATAAATAATTTTAGACTCCACTTCCGTCACGCGATTTGCACGGGTAAGATACACCAAATTGGTAGCATATTTGGGGATAGTTTGGTCGTTTTTCAAATCTTTGAGTATCTCAGTATAAGGCGAAACACGAATAAATTCAATAAAACGATTCTTGATGGCGCGTCCTTTTTGCCATACATACATGATAAAAAATAATATGCCTGCAATCAGAATTGTGACCCAACCACCGTGTGAGAATTTATTTAGATTGGCGAATAAAAATGAACCTTCGATGGCAAGATAAAGTAATACGAAGGGAACGATAAGATATAAAGGCAGCTTTCGATAGAAGAAATAATAGCCCAATAGTATGGTGGTCATCAACATCGTTATGGTGATGGAAAGTCCATAAGCCGCCTCCATTTTCGACGATTCTTGAAAGAATAATATCACCAAGATACACGAAATCCACAAGAATCTATTGATGCTCGGAATATAAAGTTGTCCTTTGATTTGTGTGGGATAAATGATGCGCGATTTGGGCCAAAAGTTCAACAATATGGCTTCATTAATAATAGAAAATGAGCCGCTGATCAAAGCCTGACTAGCAATGACAGCCGCAGTGGTGGATATGGCTATACCAAACACCAAAAACCATTCGGGCATGATGCCATAAAATGGATTCACTTCATGAATATTCAAATTGGGATGAGAAAGCAACCATGCGCCTTGTCCTAAATAATTTAAAATGAGGGTAACTTTCACATACATCCATGTAGCACGTATGTTTTTAATACCGCAGTGTCCAATATCTGAATACAAAGCTTCAGCACCTGTGGTACATAAGAATACGGCGCCCAACAACAAGAAACCTCCGGGATAGGTGGCTAATAATTTGTAGGCATAATAAGGGTTGAATGCATGTAATATTTGGGGATAATGTGTCATTTGCGAAAATCCTAATACGCCCAACATAGCAAACCATAAAAACATGATAGGTCCGAAAGATTTTCCGATAAATCCTGTTCCAAATTGTTGAATAAGAAAAATCACACAAATAATAGCAATAACAATGGGGATAATAGGCACATTCGAATTAATCATATTCAACCCTTCAATAGCAGAAACCACCGTAATGGCAGGCGTGATGATACCGTCGGCTAAAAGCGTGGCACCTCCGATGATAGCAAACACAAAAACCCATTTCGCTTTCTTCCGAATCAAAGCATAAAGAGCGAAAATGCCTCCTTCTCCTTTGTTATCCGCTCGAATGGTAACCATAACATATTTAACGGTAGTTTGAAGTGTCAATGTCCATATAATACAAGAAATACCTCCCAATATCAATAAGGGTGATATGCCCTGCGAATTCGATACTATGGCACGCAATACATAAAGCGGCGACGTTCCTATATCACCATAGACAATACCTAAAGTAATGATGAAACCGGCGACAGATATATTTGATAAACTATGTTTGTGATTTTTCATGTTTAAAAAAGAATCGGCAAAAGTAAAACATTTTGTCCGATACTGATTATTTAATCGTAAATATTTTTCAACATTTTATAACCACCCTGACTATTGAATAATTCCATTATAAATAGCACCCCCGCAATTATCAGCAATAGCGCCGGTAACACTCTTTAAGCAATTGTTTTCAAGTCTATCTCGCAGTACACCTAAAAAGGCAAATATCAAGGCTTCTTTATAATTAATGATGTCAGGAGCGGGGATTTCAATTATGGAATTGCAATGTGATTTTATTTGTTCAACCAAAAATGTATTGAAAACTCCCCCGCCTGTTATAAGCACCTTTTTACCTGCTGATTTATTGATATCAAGCGCGATTTGAAACCCTATATGCTCGGTCAATGTTCGCAAGATATCTTCAATGTTCAGATTGTACCTAATAATATAAGGTAAGAATTCCGTATCGAGCCATTCCTTTCCTAAAGACTTGGGAGGGTTTTGATGATAATATGATATAGTATCGAGTGACGCCATTAACTGTTCTGAACGCTTTCCATGTCTTGCAATTTCTCCATTCTTATCAAATTTATAATTTAGCGCGTTGGCAAAATGATTTAGAACAATATTCGCAGGGCAAACATCATAAGCACTTCTATTATTATTTATAGTGTATGAGATATTTGCAAAACCACCAATATTCACACACGCATCATACGCTGCAAAAAGCTCCCTATCTCCAATAGGAACAAGCGGTGCGCCTTGTCCATTAAAGGCAAC
The DNA here is from genome assembly GCA_903862465.1 of uncultured bacterium. Taxonomy (GTDB): domain Bacteria; phylum Bacteroidota; class Bacteroidia; order Bacteroidales; family CAIWKO01; genus CAIWKO01. The sequence continues at coordinate 7,114 of CAIOYH010000112.1, forward strand.
ATCAAGTGTCCTGAAGTCGCAAATAACTTTAGTTTGAGTTTCTGCAGCAATAGAAGCCCCATTGCCAATCTGCACTGTGATTACTTTTTCAGGTTGATGAAAAATAGTGTGCCCATGACTACTGACAAAATCAGGCTTAATATTCGTATCGAGTATAAATTTCTTTACAGATTCACCAATGAATTTTCCATATTCAATATTTAATAATGAGAATTCAATAGCAGAAAGATTGGCTGCATTGGATAAATGATTTATCCAACTTTCAGTATAAGGAATGGTAGTGGCGTGGATAATCTCAAAGTTCCAATAAAACGCATCTTTAGTAAAAACACAATATGCCATATCCAAACCATCGAGAGAAGTCCCCGACATAACCCCAACAACATGATAACAAGCTTTCATTGATTAAAGAGCTTCCAACACCTGCTCCATTTTGATGCCCCGTGAACCTTTTACCAAGATTAATGCATGCTTTTGAGGTTCTGTTTCCAAATGGCTCCTCAAATCATTCGAAGTTTGAAACGTCAAGAAATCTGTATGCTTATTAATTTTTGAAAATATATTCCCTACAAGGAAAACTTTTTGATAATTGGATTCTACTAGGAACTCTATGATCTTTTCATGCTCCATATCTTTATAATCACCTAATTCAAGCATGTCGCCAAGCATCACAATTTTGTTTACAGACTTCATCAAATTGAAATTCTCCAAGGCAGCCATCATGCTTGTTGGGTTTGCATTATAGGCATCTAAAATGATAGTATTGCCTTTTTTTTCAACAAATTGCGAACGGGAGTTTTTAGCTACATAATTCTCTATAGCTTCTTTAATCAGTGATGTTTCTACATCAAAATATTCTCCAATAGCAATAGCACTCAATAGGTTTTCGAAATTATATTTGCCAATAAGTTTTGATTCGATGATAGTTTTTTTGTTTTCCCAATACAATTTAACATAAGGGTTGGCAACAATAAATGTTACATGTATATTGGAATTTTGATTCGTACCATATGTGAATTGTTCTAGGTTGGCTGCCTGAGTTTTTAGTATAGGGTTATTATTATTCATAAAAACCATACCCTGATGTTGTTCAAGATATTTGTAGAGCTCAGATTTAGCTTCTATCACATTCTCAAATGAACCGAATCCTTCTAAATGGGCTTTGCCAATATTTGTGATTAATCCAAAATTAGGTTGAGAAATTTTACACAATGATTCAATTTCTCCAATATGATTTGCTCCCATTTCAATGATAGCGATTTCAGTATCGGAATTAATTTGTAGCACAGATAGGGGTACACCTATATGATTATTGAAATTTCCATGCGTTGCAAACACTTTATACTTTTTCGATAGAACTTCTAAAACCAACTCTTTTGTTGTGGTTTTTCCATTACTGCCCGTAATTCCAATAACCGGAACCTTAACATGATTCCGATGAATAGTGGCTAAGTCTTGTAATGTTTTTAATACATCATCCACAAGAATAATTCGATTATCTTCTGTGGCTTGTTTCTCATCAACAATTACAAAAGAGGCGCCATTCTCAAGAGCTTGTAAGGCAAATATGTTTCCGTTAAAGCTATCGCCCTTTAAACAAAAAAATAAAGAATCCTTTTGAATATTACGAGTATCAGTACAAATAACAGGATGCTGTAAAAAAATTTGGTATAGTTCGCCTATTTTCATTGGGAGGAATAAAAGATTAAAATAAGTAAAAACCCCACTTACATAGTAAATGGGGTTCTTGAAAATAGAAAGTAAAACTTAGTATTTACCAACGGGACTACCAACGCGCGTCATGGCGCATCTGAACCCAATATAATCAGTTGCAAGATTTTCATCAAGGAATTTACGGTTGCCAGGACTTATCCAATATTGTCTGTCTTTCCATGAACCTCCTTTATAAACACGAGCTTTATCGTTGATCATAGAGGTGTTGCCATAATCATACATACCATTTTTTGTTTCAGCATTATCGGGTGGTGTAGCCCAATCATCGCCTTGTATTAAATAAGACGTATAGTCACCATCTAAATAATTTTTGTTATCTGCTTGACGATAGTTTCTTCTGTCTTTGCTTTCTTCCACTGTTACATCACGCATTTTGATACGACCTAAGCTGTCTTTATCTTCCAAAACACCATCATTATCGCGCATTTGGGTTTGAAATAGATTGCCTCTGAAAGGTCTAAAATCTGTAACATCTTCAAATGATAATGGTCTGTAAACATCCATTACCCATTCAGCTACATTACCAGCCATATTATATAAGCCATAATCATTGGGCCAATAAGAATAAACCGGTGCAGTGATGTCGGCAGCATCATTTAAATTACCTGCAACCCCCATATTGTCTCCACGACCACGTTTGTAATTTGCTACAAATTCACCAAGATTATTTGCTCTATCGTTACGAGCAATATGACCATTCCATGGATAAATTCTACGTTCCAATACACGTTCATAAATAGTATTGCCAATCAAACCTAATGCAGCAAATTCCCATTCAGCTTCGGTTGGCAGACGATATTTTGGTAATAAGATTCCATCTTCCATGCGCACTTTACGGGTACCGGAACCTGTTGGATTCATATCATATAGGTCTTTGTTAACCATACCTTCATATTGTCCTGCAAGATAAGCATCTGTATTGTAATTTTCTTCATTTTGTTGATTTGGATCCATCTTCAAAACGCCTTCACGAACCAAGATATACTCATTGACACGGTCGGTACGCCAATTGCAATAATCAGCAGCTTGCACCCAACTAACGCCAACAACAGGATAATCACGATAGGATGGATGACGTAAATAATAATCCACATAAGGTTCATTATACGCTAATTTATCGCGCCAAACTAATGTGTCAGGCAAACGTTTTTGCAGAACTTCGGGGTAATCTACACCGAAAACTCTTTTCGTCCAATACAAAAACTCACAATAATCCAAATTGCGAACTTCGGTTTGATCTAAATAAAATGACGAAACGGTAACTCTTCGTGCAATGTTATCCCAATCATAAAGAACATCTTGCTCTGTTCTGCCCATCATGAATGTTCCACCTTCAATAAGGACTAAACCCGGACCTGTTTCTTGTTCTTCGTAAGGAACTAACTCAAAACCGCCATTTTTGGGGTTGTTATATTCCCAACCGGTGGTGGATGACACATCTTTTTTGCATGATGTTAGAAACAATGAAGATATTGCTACACCTGCTAAAAAACCGATAAAACTTTTTCTATACATATTTTTGTTTGTTTTGTGTGTGTTTCTATTATATAACTAAAATTGGGGGCAATTTATTGCTCTAACATGTTTTCTTGGATCTTTGCAATTAAATTGCAAAGCAAAAGAAACCTCATGAGCACCGCCCGTTGCATTGGTTAACTTTGAAATCGTGAGATCGTAACTGTATCCAATTTTAAACATACTTGCTTGTATTCCGACCATAAAAACAATTGCATCAGCATTTTTGAAATTTTGTCTGAACCAAAGCCCCCCTACGAAAGGATACCTATTAAAATATAAGCCGTAATTGATTTCTTGAAAATTTGCTTGCTGCATAAAAAGAATGTTTGGAGATAAGGTAGGAACATGATCATTGCTTCTGCGGCGTACTTTCTTAACAAGATTGATTACACCACCTGCATGAACAGTAAATCTACGTGGCATTCTACTTTTACTAATAAACCCTTCATCAGGTTGTGTGAGATGGTGAACAGCAAATCCTACGAAATATTTTTCACCATAACCCAATACACCAGCAGTAAAATCAGCATTTGATTTACTTAATCTTCCCGGACGTAATTCATTTGTATTATAAACAAATCCATGACGTTTATCAATCATATCTCCAAAAGTCAATTTATTCCAGTCTAAACTTTTTTGAAAGAAAGTTCCTTGTATAGCAAGTTTCATCATGAATTTACGATTTACAACCAAACGATACGAATACATTATGGATACATTTGTTGTATTTAATATGCCTTGACCTGCACGATCAGTAGTTAAAAGAACACCAATACCACCAGAAATTTTATCAATATGTTGGTCGTATGATGCGTTATAAGTTACATATGTTCCAGCGATAGAGGGCCATTGATCTCTAAAATTTAAAATTAATCTAGGGCAGAGCGAGGTTCCCGCAAAAGCTGGATTCAGATATAACGGATTAGCATAGAACTGTGAAAAATGAGGATCTTGCCCATAACTAGCACTTCCGGTTAATAATAAAATGAACAAAACAACTGCGTATAACTTTTTCATATTAAATATTTTTTTGGTTCATACATATAAACGAATTTAAAGGCATGCATATTAGTAAAAGTGCAAAATATTTTTTAATAGCCCTATTTACAATATTGTCAATAATGCTTCGTTTTACTGTAAAAATTTCAACAAGCAAAAATAATCTTTTTTTTTATATCCTAGCGAGTTTTTTTTTATTTTTTTTATTTATACATGAAAAAGACCTCAAAAGTTTCATTAAATCAGTTTTTTTTTCTTTGTGCATGATAACTTAAATTGATAAATTTGTTCCTTAATTAAAATATTTTTTTGATGAGATGGATTAAAAAAATTGCAGTATTGTCTTCTTTTCTTGTTTGCGCTACTTCAGCAAGTGCGCAAATGAAACAATTTAAAGGTGAAAACACCCTATTCCTTCGTTGGGGAACTATCAGAACGATGTCCATTAGTGAGCTAAAGAAGAAACAGCTTTTAGTTTTTGAAGGGGCTGTTTATAATGATAGTACAGACCTTCCTTATTATAATTCAGTTGTAGATGTAATAAAGTCTTTGTCTGTTCCCCAAGTGGAAATTACCAATACTATTTATGAAGAACTACCTGCCGCCGATTTTGAATTATTAAAAAAACACGAATCTATAGTTTCTGATAATATTAAAATTAAGACCAAGGTAGCTTACGAAAAGAAACGCCCCTATTTAATTATTAGCTTCTTGCCATTCCGAAAAAACAATATGAATGGAAAGATAGAACGACTAGTTTCTTTTGAACTTCACTACAATTATACTAAAGCAACTACTCTTCCCACCTATAACAAAGCTCATACCTATGCTGCAAATTCAGTATTAAAAACAGGTGATTGGTATAAAATAAATGTTGTAGAATCCGGCATACATATTATTACTTACAATGATTTGGTTACTTTAGGAATGAATCCATCTCAAATTGATCCAAGAAATATACGTGTGTATGGTAATGGTGGAAAAATGTTGCCCGAAAACAATGCGACTTTCAGGTATGACGATTTGAAAGAGAATAGTGTCTATGTTAGAGGTGAAGCGGATGGCAGGTTTGATTTGGATGATTATATTTTGTTTTATGCACAAGGAATAGACTATTGGGTGGCTGATAATGTCCATAATGTCTTTAATCATAAAAAAAATAAATATTCGGAGGCATCTACCTATTTTATTACTACTAGTTTAGGCTTAGGAAGTAGGATTCAAAATGAGCCATCCCTTACTACAGCTCCTGATTACACCGTGACGGAGTTTAATGATTATGCTTTCCATGAAAAGGATTCCTTAAACTTAATAAAATCAGGTCGTGAGTTCTATGGTGAAGTGTTTGACGTGAACACATCTTATACCTTCGGATTTAATTTCCCTAATGTGGTTCCCGATTCTTTGATACATTTAAATTCAAATGTACTGGGGCGTTCGGTGGGTTATGGTTCGTATTTTAAAATATATGTAAATGGTGGCTTAGTCAATAATATTTTTATTACGGCTGCAAGCACTGATTATACCACTACGTATGCCAATTCATCTTTTAATAATGTTACTGTTCCAGCAAACAATTCCATTAATGTTCGTGTTGATTATAATAAAGGTGTAAATGCATCAGCCGTTGGTTGGCTCGATTACCTCGAATTGAATGCCAACAGATACCTAACATTTACTTCGGGGCGAATGCCGTTTCGTAATATAAATTCAACAGGTATGGGTGTTTCTGAATTTATTTTGGGCAATGCATCTTCAAATGTATTAATTTGGGATGTTAGTGATTTCACCAATCCTAAGCAAGTAAATGCTTTGTTGAACGGGTCCAATTTATCTTTTCGCATATTGACCGACACACTGAAAGAATTTGTTGCCTTCGACGGAAGTTCCTATTATTCGGTTATACCCAACGGCAGAATAGCGAATCAAAATTTGCATGGTTTGGCTCAGGCTGATATGATCATTGTTTCGTATCCTGATTTTGTTGGTGAAGCTTCTCGTATTGCCGACTTGCATCGTACCATGGATAACATGTCGGTGGTGATTGCTACACCTCAAGAAATTTACAATGAATTTTCTTCGGGCAATCAAGATATCACGGCTATCAAAGATTTTGTAAAAATGTTTTACGACAGAGCAGGTGGAAATACGGCTTTGATGCCAAAATATGTTTTACTGTTTGGCGATGCTTCCTACGATTGTTTGAATCGCATAGCTGATAATACCAATTACGCACCTATTTATGAAACTGATAATTCGCTCGACCCAACCTCTTCTTTTTCTACGGATGATTATATTGGCTTCTTGGATGACGGTGATATTGGACCTTATGGAAATATGCTGGATGTTGGCATTGGTCGTATTCCAGCAAAGACATTGGAAGATGCTCAAGCTATAACCACCAAAATAATCAATTATGCTGCTAATCACGATTTAGCTTCTAACACTGTTAGCTGTTCGAACTATTCGAGTTCGATTTCAAATTTCGGCGATTGGCGCAATGTGTTATGTTTCATGGCTGACGACAACGATGGGAATGAACAATTCTTGCAGGAGTCAAATGATATTGCTACCTATGTTGACACCACCTATAATAACTACAACATTGATAAAATTTATCTCGATGCTTTTCCTCAAATATCCACTCCCGGTGGTCAGCGCTCTCAAGAATGCACGGATGCTATCAATAAACGTGTTGAAAAAGGTGCTTTGATAATGAATTATATTGGGCATGGTGGCGAAACAGGTTTGGCTCACGAACAAATCCTCACTGTTTCGGACATAAAGAATTGGACGAACCAATACGACACTCCTTTGTTTGTTACCGCTACTTGCGAATTTAGCCGTTGCGATGATCCCGAGCGTGTTTCTGCCGGTGAATATGTTTTGACCAATCCAAATGGAGGGTCTATTGGGCTGTTTACCACCTCCCGCTTAGCATGGTCGGGTTCTAATTTTATTTTGAATAGTACTTTCTACAAAAATGTTTTTGTCAAGACTTCGGGTGCATTTCCTCGCTTGGGCGATGTTATCCGCAATTCGAAGAACTATATGGCATGCCAGAGCAGCATCAGCAACTTTCTGTTGTTGGGAGATCCTGCATTGCGCCTAGCTTATCCACAGTTTAATGTCATTACTACTACCATTAATAATCACCCCGTTCCAAGTGCTGACACGCTGAAAGCCATGTCGAAAGTGACGGTCACTGGTTTTATTGCCGACGATGCCAATGTGAAACAAACGGGATTCAGTGGTATCATCACCCCTATTGTTTTTGATAAACCTGTGGAGATTTCGACCTTGGGCAGCGACGGAGCTCCTCAGAAGTTCTTTTTACAGAAAAATGTTATCTTTAAAGGTAGAGTAAGTGTTACGAATGGCGATTTTTCTTTCAGTTTTGTGGTGCCTAAAGATATTGCCACCAAATTTGGCAAAGGACGCATCAGCTATTATGCTCAAAACGGTAGCACCGACGCTAACGGATATTACGAAAACTTCATCATAGGCGGAAGCAATAACAATACGATTACCGACAACTTGGGTCCCGATATGCGTATATACATGAACGACACTCGTTTTGTTTCGGGTGGCATCACCAACGAAAACCCAATACTACTTGCTTATTTGGCTGATTCTGCCGGACTCAATACGGTGGGCAATGGCATTGGACACGACATCTCTGCCGTTTTGGACGATAACACAGAAAAAACTTTTGTGCTGAACGATTATTACGAATCCGAACTCAACACCTATCAACACGGCATCGTCCGATATCCTTTTACCAAATTGGATGTCGGCACACATAAACTTAAACTCAAAGCATGGGATGTGTTCAACAATTCGTCGGAAGGCGAAATTGAGTTCGTGGTGGCTGAAACTGCTCAGTTGGCTTTGAGTCATGTGTTGAATTATCCTAACCCTTTCACCACTTATACGGAATTTTGGTTCGAACACAATCAGCCTTGTTGCGGTTTGGATGTGATGGTGCAAATATTCACCATATCGGGAAAACTCATCAAAACCATACAAACTACGGTTGAGACCAATGGTTTCAGAGCCGACCCCATTCCTTGGGATGGCAAAGACGATTATGGCGACAACATCGGCAAAGGGGTTTATATTTATATGTTGAAAGTTAAAAACTCTTCGGGGCAATTTGCTAGCAAGATTGAGAAACTAGTGATATTGAAATAAAAGAAAAAGGCTTGAACTCTCTGCCCAAGCCTTCCCCACAAATCAACTCAATTTACTTTTTACTATTCTTCTTATAAACTTCTTGAGGTTCGCTTGCCATATTGTGCAAATTCATTTGGTTTTCTTCGCCTGTTGCTTCATTTATAAATAATAGATGGGGCGATTGTTTATTTTGCAACTGTTGGTTGGCATTCAGAAGTTCAATCCCATAAACGGTTCCATCGGCACTAATGTCAATGATAAGTTCTTCACTAACTTTGATAGAATCAACTTTGGCATGGATTTTTTCGCGCAATTGTATGTAGGCGATATTATAGCGAGGGTCGTAGGTTATTTTCATACGTGTATTCTTAAAAATATTTTACTAAAACGGTTAATACGATATATTCATTGTTTTCAATAACACAATAAGCTTCCAATTGCTTTGTTGTATAATGTTTTTGATTCCAAGCAGCGTCGAACAAGAAGTTTTTTCTAAATCCAATTCTATCATATTTTGCTGGAAATTGTTCTCCGCTTTCAATAGTATCTATTATTTCACTTGCTATGGCGCCCCTCTCGATTGCTCTTTGGGCGGCATGTGGGTGTATTTTTATGTTCATAGTGATAAAATAATATTTGATATTGATTTGAAGGTACAAAGGTACGAAAACAAATTATATATAAGACAAAAACTTCTTCTTTTCAAAAGAAAAAGGCTCGAACTCCACGCTCAAGCCTTCCCCACTAATCAACTTAATTAACCCAATTAACTCATTCCACAACAACCTTCCTAATCCCAACTCCATTCTTGCTTCTTACTTTTATAAAATACATTCCTTTTGCTTGTCGCGATAAATCAATGGTTGCAGCGGTTTGATTTTCTATTGCCGATTCGTAAACAATTTGACCGAAGGCATTCAAGATTTCTAATTTTTGATTTCTGTCTAAATTACCTAAAGCGACAGTAAAAATGCCTGAAGAGGGGTTGGGGTAAATGGAAACTTCGTTTTCATTTTTAATCTCTTTGATACTTGTTGTAGATTTTATGGTATTGAGCGTAGTGTTTGTAACAACAGCGGGATTGTAATCAAAATAAATGTAAGCTGTGTTTTTGATTTTTGTTTCGGGAATCAAATTGGGCTTTTGACGAACAGAATAGGTGACGTAACCATTGCTCGCATCCTGATTGGTGCCGCTATCCGGCAAATTAATATTAGGGAAATCAAATTCTACAATGTCGTTTCTTAAAAATTTGATTTTACAATAATGGCTTGATTTTATTTTTCCAAATGTTCCCATGTCAAGGTTGCTGTCGAGCGTATCAATAATATAAACATTTCCGGCAGCGGCATTCCCTGTATTTTGAAAATGAACAGTATAAAACATGTTCTGATTATTATCTATATATCCATTAGCACCTTCGCCTTGCGGAGTTACTTGTTTATCATTTGGATCCCATGAATTTAAAATTGTGTAACAGGCGTTTTGCGTGTTATTATTGGTGTTAATATCACCAACTAAAGGAGTTTCTATCAATGTGAAACATACTTGATTGCCAAGCTGTGCAAGAGGGCTGACAGTAAAAATATACATCAATATAAAAATTAGAAGCGCCTGAATAAAAACTAGTCAGATTGACAAAATCCCAAATAATTGTGTCTCCGGAAATAGTGTATGGATTATATGATGATGTGGGTGTAAGCAAGGTATTGTCATAAACGAGCTTTACCTTCCCATTGTTTACAGCTAAACAATCAAAATTTATTACCTCGCCTCGAATTTCTGCAGTAGTAGAGCCGAGTTTAAAATGGTAGCCCCAAAAACCAGCAGTAAGATCAAAATTGTTTCCGCAATGAAAACCAAAATTATAACCTGAGCTGGGAACCGAGTTTACATGCTGTACGGTGGGGCAATATATTCCATTAACATTGTTGGTTGTGGTTAAATCGTAAGCAAAGCCAATCGGAACATAATACGAAAAATCAGTACCATTCCAACCAATTTGCCTAGTTATATTTTGGTTATTATACCAAAGATTTATTCTTCCATCCCAATAGGCTGTTTCGCTTCCATCAAACAGGCAATTATTATTGGTGTCGCGATAATAGGTGCCTGTGATATAGTCGCAGGTATCTCCGATCAAAGAATATTGGACAACAGAATCTTTTTTCCCGTCAGGCGCGATAACCAAAACCTTAAGATCAACAGCTCCGGTGTTTGCATAATGGTGTTGAATACCATAAAAATTAAAATAAAAAAGAGAATCGTTGACCAAATTTGTTTTAAAGTTAGTATCAGCTCCGTCACCAAATTGAAGACTTATTATAATAGTGTCGGAGATTGGATTATAACCATGCGCTATGCCATCAACACCGTTATAAAAAGTTTCGGTTTTGTTGCAACAGTAAACATTATAGCCTAGAATTGAGTCGTACATGAGACTATTATTTCTGATTTTGATGGAGGTTTGGGCATTAGCCGCCGTGATTGTAAATGCTAATAATAAAACGAATAAAATCTTTTTCATAGCTATTAATTTTTAATGTATTACTATAGAACAATAATTTGATAAAATGGTTGCCTTAGATTGGAAATAAATAATTTATATTTTAAAACTGATCACATTAAATTATGGTTTTAAGAAAAAGGCTTGAATATTATGCTCAAGCCTTTTTCTAATTTAATTTTTAAAATTATGAACCACTTATCTGTTTCTTGGTTTTGTAAAATGAACGATTATTATGTATATATGTACACCTAAAACATCAAAAAAATCTAACAATATCTTCATTATTGTCCATTTGTGTTTACCTTTTTTTATTTTTAGACTCTATTTATTTTCTACAAAGATATAAAGATTTCTATTAAGATGACATTTATAAATAAAAAGCTTACAAATCATCGTTGGGTGATTTAATTTTACTTACCTCCCTGAGTAAACCGTTAAGTAGTTAAAAACTACCAATTACAATGTTCGAAGTTTGCAACTTCGAACATTAGAGTTCAACGTTTCAGATAGTTATAATCCTAATAGAGAAACGATTGAATATGTTCATGCCACAGATTCTATATAATTTATAACCGCTTAAAAGTAATTTATAACCGCTTATAAATAGATTATAACCGCTTATAAATTGTCTTTAGCGACCGACCCTGTTATTTCAAAAAGTCGTATAACAACTAGTAAAAACCAATGATAGTACTGATAGTTGCAAACTACCATTCACAAAGTTCGAAGTTGCAGACTTTAAACAATATGAACCATAACAGATACGGAATCTGCATTATACAAATTAAATTGGAGAGTAAATGGGAGCCAATGATGGGTGAATGAGAGGCAATGTTCCATGAATTTTATTAGATGGAGAGCAAATGGGAGGCAATGTTCCGTAAATGGGAGGCAATGTTCCGTGAATGAGAGCCAATGTTCCGTGAATGAGAGCCAATTTTCCGTGAATGAGAGCCAATGTTCCGTGAATGGGAGGCAATGTTCCGTGAATGAGAGCCAATGTTCCGTGAATGGGAGGCAATGTTCCGTGAATGAGAGCCAATGTTCCGTGAATGGGAGCCAATGTTTCGCGAATGAGAGCCAATGTTGCGTGAATGAGAGCCAATGTTCCGTGAATGAGAGCCAATGTTCCGTGAATGAGAGCCAATGTTCCGTGAATGAGAGCCAATGATTTTAAGCTGTTCTGAGTGTTTTTAAAGGCACTTATTGACTCAGTTTTATTGGTACACAGATGTGCACTGAGGAGAAGAGACACATAGCAAACCAAAAATATTAATAGGATTCGCATGTCTGCTTTATCTGCGGGAAATACTTTTTATCTATAAATTTCCCGCAGATTTCGCAAATTGTCGCATATAAATCTAATTGTCTATATGAAATATTTTAAAAGGAAGCTACTCGTTTGCAATCAACCTATCCACAATCAGATTCAACTCTTCATCATGGTCGGAAACATAGCGTCTGCCGGCAGCCACCAACTCTTGGATGTTTTCGGGTTTGGCATTGTCCATAGCGGAACTTGCTCCTTCAATAGCAGGTTCTAAACGGAAGTAATCCTTTTTGTCTTTCTCGCTTAAGGTATCGAACATCTGAGAAAGTTGATAGCTCACGGTTTCGGAATTGCCCGACATCAATATATCAATAATAGGCATCATCCAACCTAAAGCGCCCCAACCTTTGGCTTCATTATAGGAATATGGCTTGCCTGTGGCGCCCGTGCCGATAGAAACTACCATCATATCTTTCACCATAGGTTTATTGGGCTTTTCTGAGTCATTCAGAATGTTGCCGAAGTCGGTTTTGCGAGCTTCCGCATAAGCGCATAAGGCAGGATTGTTAGCAAATACACCTCCATCCACCAAATAAAGAGGTGCACCATAAATGGAATTGATTTTGGCAGTTTCGAAATAAGTGGGCGCTGCTGAAGTGGCACGACAAATATCGCGGACTAGGAAATTATCCACGTCGGTCCTTTTGGCATCCATAGAAGTGAAGAAAACGGCTGAACGCTTGGCGATTTCGTAAGAAGTAATCAAACACGGTTTCAGCAATTGGCTCAGTTTCGTATCTCCAAAATAGTTTTTCAAGTTTCTTTCGAGATTCACAACAGGGTATTTTTCGTTTGTAAGACCCCATCCCCTACTGACCTTTTCCCAAAAATCTAAATCGAAAATCTCATGTCCTTTTTCAACATAAAGATCCACGGCTTCTTTCGCTGTGAATTTTGGACGACCATTATCGTTGGGCGCAAGATATATGCAAGATAAAATACCGCCAGTGCTTGTACCGGCAATAAAATCGAAATAGTCTACTAGACGTTTATCGCCACCTTTTCGTTCGCAAATCTTTGATTCGATGTATTCGAGTATGGTTCCGGGAAGTATGCCTTTGATACCGCCGCCATCAATGGATAGGATTCTGATTTTTTTTGACATGGTTTTTTGGTTTTTAATTTATACTATTGTTTGATTATGATCTTTAGTCGAGCACAAATGTAACTATTTTTTAGAAGGTAGACAAGAAATTGAAAAAAATATTTTTCTCATCAACGTTATTAAAAAAGCCCTCAAACATGGCAAAACCCTGTTTTTTAACTTTTTTTCTGAATTAAAATCACTTTTTTTTGAATTATTTGTTTACATGTAATTTTATTTGTATATCTTTGCAAATATTTTAAATACACAATACAATAACAATGAAAAAAGGAACAGTAAAATTCTTCAATGAATTAAAAGGTTTTGGATTTATCAAAGACAGTGAATCCGAAAAAGAATACTTCGTACATGCTTCTGGTTTAGTTGACCAGATTAAAGAAGGTGACGAAGTGAGTTTTGAACTCCAAGAAGGAAAAAAAGGATTAAATGCAGTAAATGTTAAACGTACCTAACATTACGTATATCTAAAAAAGGTTTTAATCTGAGCCCATCGCAAAACGATGGGCTTTTTTTATGCCAAAAAAAAAGACCTGATAAATTATAATCTGTCAGGTCTCATCATTTAGTTCTATCCTGTTAAAGGATTAATGTTTATGGCGAGAATAGGTCTTTGACTTGCTTGGCCTATCTTGTTCTTCTTTTTCGCTCGCAATTCCGATGTTTATTTTACGGTCGCCAAAACGTTTATTTTTCAACAATCTTGAAATTTCTTGGGCATAACGACTTTCTATCTCGAAAAAAGAAAATGTTTTCATCAAATCAATACGTCCGATTCCGATTTTTTTACCCGAAGTGCTTGAGTTAATCATTTCAATCAAACTACCGGGATTGAAACCATCCATTTTGCCTGCATTGATGAACATACGGGTATAGTCTCCCCCTGAACGATCCGACCCACGATCCCTATCACTTCTGTCGCCACGGTCTCTTCTATCGCCTCTGTCTCCCCTATCACCCCTGCTATCTCTATCACCTCTTGCATCTCTATCCCCCCTGCCGTCTCTATCTCCTCTACTGTCTCTATCTCCTCTACTGTCCCTTTCTCCTCTATTACGATCACGACGTTTAGAATCACGACGATTTCCATCATCACGGTTGCTACCATAATCATCGGGGACTTTAATATCACTTGTCCCGCGATAATAATCTAAAAACTTATTAAACTGCAGCGAAACAAAACGTTTGATCACCTCTTCTTTTTCGAGCCATTCAAGCTTTTTGAAAATTACAGGTAAATAGGTATCGATTTCCGAATGGTCAATTTCCACTTTTTCCATGCGGTCAATCAAGTGAAACAACTGCTTTTCGCAAATTTCTCGTCCTTTTGGAATAGCGGCATGTTGGAAGTTCTTCTGAATTTTCTTTTCAATTTGCTTGATAAGATATTTTTCTTTCATATTAACGATAGCGATAGAAATACCTGCTTTTCCTGCTCTTCCGGTTCTTCCGCTGCGATGTGTATATACTTCGGGATCGTCTGGAAGATTGTAGTTAATAATATGTGTCAAATCGTTCACATCCAATCCGCGTGCTGCCACATCGGTTGCTACTAGCAAGCGAATATTCCGATGGCGAAACTTTTGCATGACCATGTCACGCATGGGTTGAGACAAATCGCCATGCAAGGAGTCGGCATTATAGCCGTCTTGTATAAGTTTGTCCGCAATTTCTTGTGTTTCGATACGAGTGCGGCAAAAAACAATACCGTAAATGTCAGGATTGAAATCGGCAATACGTTTTAAAACCAAATATTTATCTTTTGCATGAACCGTATAACAAAGATGTTTCACGTTTTCGGCTCCGGCATTTTTGTTACCAATGGTCACTTCGAGTGGATTGGTCATATATTTTCTTGAAATACCAACAATTTCATGAGGCATCGTTGCAGAAAACAATAAGGTGTTTCTGCCATCAGGAACTTGAGCCAAAATTGCATTAATACTATCAAGAAATCCCATGTTAAGCATTTCGTCAGCTTCATCAAGCACTACGCGAGTTACATCCGAAAGCTTTGCAGCCTTACGTTCAATCAAATCTATCAAACGACCTGGAGTCGCCACAATGATTTGTACACCTTTCTTCAATGCATTTATTTGTGTTTCGATACTTGAGCCACCATATACAGGAAGCACTTTCAAATCGTCTATATAGCGTGCATAATCGTTCAAATCGCCTGCAATTTGCAAACAAAGTTCACGGGTTGGGCATAAAATCAATGCTCTTGGCAGTTTTGTTCCCGGATGAGCTTCCTGAATCAATGGCAAACCATAGGCTGCTGTTTTACCTGTACCGGTTTGCGCTAGTGCAATGATATCAGATTTTTTGTTAAGCATTAAGGGGATAACTTCTTCTTGAACCGGCATAGGGTTTTCAAAGCCAAGTTCTAGTATTGCCCTCTGAATTTGAGGGTTTATACCTAATTCTTCAAATGTTGTCATGTTGTTTGTTACGTTACGTGTTTTTCGGGTTTGTATCCCAACAGATTTTATTGGAATGGCGGGAATTGAAACTTCAAATAATAATAATAAAAATATTTTTTTGCAAAGATAGTCTATTATTCAATACATGACGTCCAAATTATTGTAATAATGCCAAATCTTCAATAATTGCATCTATTTTTTGTTTGCAAACACTTTCAATTTCCTTAAATTTCGAGACATCTTTTAATTCTGTTTTTATCCCGAAATAAAACTTGATTTTAGGTTCGGTACCTGATGGACGTATTGTGATTTTACTTCCATCAGCAGTAAAAACCTGCAAAACATCGGATTTTGGCAATTCGATGTTAGCAATATTACCATTCAAAGTATTGATATTCCTTTGAAGTTTATAGTCTTTAATAGCTACAACTTTGGAGTCGTTTATTGCTTTTGGAGGATTCGTTCTGAAATTAGCCATCATTTGTTTGATTTCGTCGGCACCGGATTTGCCTTTCTTGGTGATGGAGAGTAAACTTTCATAGTACATGCCAAATTCCTTATAGATTTCCAACAGTAAAGCATATAAAGAAATGCCTTGCTCCTTGGCATGGACTGCAGTTTCAGCAATCATACAACAAGAAATCACCGCGTCTTTATCCCTTACAAAGTCGCCTACCAAATAGCCATAGCTTTCTTCGCCTCCCCCAATAAAAGTCTTTTGCCCTTCAAATTTTCTGATTATTTCTGCAATGTATTTGAAACCTGTCAACACATCAAAATATTCCACCCCGAATTTATTGGCAATTTCTACTAACAACTCACTTGTTACAATTGTTTTTACAATAAATTCCTTCCCAAGTAACTTACCCGTTTTTTTCCATTGATTGATTAGGTAATAGATAAGTAAGGAGGCAGTTTGATTGCCATTTAATAATATGTATTCGCCCCTATCATCTTTAATAGCAACGCCCACTCTGTCAGCATCAGGATCAGTAGCTAAGACCAATTCTGCATTCACCAATTTTGCTTTCTCAATCGCCATCGCTAAAGCTGCCTTTTCTTCAGGATTGGGTGATTTTATCGTTGGAAAATTACCATCAGGGATAGCTTGTTCTTCCACCAAATGGATATTTTTAAACCCATATTGTTTCAAAGCGATTGGAACGAGCGTGATTCCTGTGCCATGCAAAGCCGTGTAAACAATACTTATATCTTTGTGTTTATGGATAATCTCAGGAATGAAAGACAGCTTTTTAACTTCCGCAAGATAAGCCAAATCAACTTCTTTACCTATACTTATAATGTTCTCAGGTTTCGCAGAAAAACGAATCATATCAATAGCTGTAATCTTACGCACCTCAACAATAACGTTATCATCATGAGGAGCAACCAATTGCCCACCATCTTCCCAATAGACTTTATAGCCGTTATATTCTTTTGGATTATGAGATGCCGTTATGACAATGCCACTTTGACATCCAAGATGACGTATGGCGAAAGAGAGTTCCGGTGTAGGACGAAGCTCTTCAAACAAAAAGACTTTGCAGTTGTTCGCCGAGAGAATTTCTGCTGAAATTTGAGCAAAATATTTACTATTGTTCCGAGAGTCGTAAGCAATGGCAACTTTAATTTCACTTATATTGGGAAACATCAGATGCAGATAATTCGCCAAGCCTTGCGTTGCCATACCCACAGTATATTTATTCATGCGATTGCTGCCGACCCCCATGATGCCGCGTAAGCCACCTGTACCAAACTCCAAATCAGTATAAAACGATTCAAAGAGTTCGTCAGGATTTTCATCCATCAATTGTTTCACTTGTTGACGGGTTTGCTCATCAAAGTTCTCGCCAAGCCATTGTTGTGCCTTTGCTATAATTGATTTGTCAATATTCTCAAGTTCCATATATATAATATTTTCTTACAAAATTAAACTTTTGCAAAAATACACAATCTAAACTTGAAATTTAAACATTATGAAAAAAATTAATAGTAAATTATTAAAGGTAGTTGCTTCATTGCTAACCTTGCTCTTTGGATTTTCATCAAACGTGATTGCACAATACGGTGTTCCTCAAAATTATTACAAACTCAAAGGCAATATATGCGACTTTGAAAATACTAAACCTATAGCAGGGATTAAAGTTTCAATAAAAAACACAGAATACACCATAGATGAAGTAGTGACTGACAAACTTGGCAACTTTGAAATAAACACCTTTTATTGGGCATTTGATAAAATACTTTCACTTCAAGCAAAGGATAATAGTTCGGAAAATTACTTGCCGAAAGATACTAATTTTATGCTTCAGTATCAAGATTTTTCCATAACAGAACCGCGGGGTTCTTGGGAATATGACAAAACGTGCCGTTACGTAGTGAATTTGAAATTAAAAAAGGAACTACCCATTTTAGATAGTATGCCTGCATTAACCGATTCATCAAAATATGAGGACGAACCCAAGACCTTGAAAGATACCATTATTATTAATGAGGATGCTGCGCTAACGTCGAACGAAAATATTACGCAAGATTCTTTGGCAATAAAATCCTCGGTAAATACCGAGCAATACCCTCCTAAAGTTATCAACTACATTGAAGTGTATCCCAATCCAACGAATACGATTATTCATATTATTATTGATTCGAAAAACAACGAAAAAGCAAATCTTGAGCTTTTTGATAATAATTCCAATCAGCTCATTAGAAAATCAATTGAGTTATATGTAGGTTTGAATCCATTTGAAATGGATATGAGACCCTATCCTGTTGGAAATTATCTACTGATAATTACACAACAAGACAGAAGAAGTATCAAAAAGATTATAAAACTATAAATGCTCCTTGCGTAATAAGTCGTTGACTGTTTTGACAGGATTGAAAGTAATAATAGGTACTTCTACAAAGATCGTATGCCACTTTGCCATAGCCCCATTCCATAAACCGGGCAATTCTTGAGCTTTAAGAGGTTTCCCATCTTTGGTTTTAAGCGATATAAAACCTGTGGATACATCCACAAAATCATTGAGGTTGAATTTTCTGCCTTTATAATCCATAAAACAACACACCAAATCAACAGGGTTGAAATGCGTAGCCTTACTCATAATCTTTCGCTGACTCTCATCTTGAACATCTACTTGGGAGGACTCGATAATCTGTAAAGAGAGGTTTCCATTACAGTCTCTTACCACGAAAGGACCACCTCCGGGTTCTCCTTCGTTTTTCACCATGCCGCATACACGAATCGGACGATTTAGTAAGGCAAATAATTGTCGAATCTTTTCCGATTTATCGGCGGTAAAAAAATCCTCAGCAAAAGTGCACATCAGCTCGTCTTTGATAAAAGAAATTATCTGATTTAGGATTTTCTCCGACAGGTCAGGTTTCTCAAGCAGTTTGAGATACTCATAAACGCTGTTCCGAATATTAAGCAAACAGCCTGCAAGCGCCATTTTATAGAGATTGGTTTCAGGCTTCAATCTGTCGGGGACTATGTTATCAATGTTCTTGATAAAAACAATATCGGCAACAATATGATTCAGATTGTTGATTAATGCTCCATGACCACCCGGTCTGAAAAGCAAAGAGCCATCTGCATTGCGAAAAGGCAAGTTGTCTTCATCCACGGCGATAGTATCAGTGGAGGCATTCTGAATGGAATGTGTAATGCGAAACTTCACTTTAAAAGATTCTTCGTACTGTGCCACAACTTCCTTCAGCAAAGTTTCAAATTTTCCAATATGTTCCGGAGAAAGTGTGAAATGAATATCCACATTACGATTGCTATCCGAACAATAATTGGCACCTTCCACCAAATGCTCTTCCACAGCAGTTCGCGGATGTGTTTCGTAGTTATGAAACTTCAATAAGGCTTTGGGTAAAGCTGCATAATTTAATCCTGGTTCGTAAAGCAAAAAGTCGAGTATTGTATTATAATCATGTTGCTCAAGGCAAGTAGTAATATCTTTTCCTTTTTCTGACATACATGTCTTCAAATCATTGAAAAAGGCAAAGAGTTGAATATTTTTGAAGAAATACCCAACAGTATTAAAATCGGTTTCGCCTTTTAATTGCTCAATTTGTTCATCAGTGGCAACATACTCACTTCTGAAAGAAAACAAATGGCTAAACATGCGCGTGGCAGCACCCGAAGCAGGAACAAATTTCAGCGTCCTTATATTATTCAGGTTACGAAGATAAAAATCCGCCAATTCATTCGTAGTTTGGGCATCAAACTTCTTCATGCCATATTTCAAAGTGGCGGGGGCATCAAGTTTTACAAACGGGAATCCATTTTTGAAATTGGCTATCTGCTCTTCAATCAATGCTATTGAAATGCCTTTGTTTTTTATTTGCGCTAAATCCTTTTCTGAGTACATAGAAATATTTTTTTTCAAACGTACAACTATTTCAAATTGTGACAAAACTTTTTTTTGCATTTCTGCTATTCACTATCATTTTTGTCATGTTTTCTGACGAAATGGCAGACAATTGCACTATGTCATTAAATTTGCATAATGCTTCGAAATAAAAAAATAAAACGAAAGTTATACATCGAATTATAATTTTGCGTACTTTTGATGTTTCTTTTAAAAACAGATAATAACTAAAAAGTAAAGTATGAACTGTCCAGTGTGCAAAAAATCAATGCTGGTGCTGGAACTTCAGCAAATAGAAATTGATTACTGTCAGGGATGTGATGGTATATGGCTTGATGCGGGCGAATTGGAGTTATTGTTTGATGACAATCAAGCAAAAAAACAACTGCTCGACTCCTTTAGCCTCGACCGCAATAATCCCGAAAAACCCCGTCGTTGCCCCAAGTGCTCAAAAAAGATGCACAAAGTTTGGGTGGGTGAAGGTGACAAAAAAGTGTTGATAGACAAATGCAGAAAAGACCACGGCATTTGGTTCGACGAAGGTGAACTACATGATGTGGTTGAACTGGGAAATATTGACAAACATAATAAAGTAATAGAATTATTGAACGATATGTTCGCACATAAATTAAAAACTAAAAATTAAAAACTAAAAATAAGGAGAAAAAACTATGAGTACATTAGGAATTGCATTATTGGTTATTTTAGGAGTTATTGTTTTATTGATCTTTATGGTCATCGGCATCTACAACTCCCTAATTACATTAAGGAATCAAGTAAAAAACGCTTGGGCACAAATAGACGTACAACTCAAACGTCGTCACGATTTGATTCCCAACTTGATTGAAACCGTGAAAGGTTATATGACACACGAACGTCAGACCTTTGAAGCCATCACCAAAGCACGCAGCAATGCTATGAGTGCTACTACTGTGGCTGAAAAAGGGCAAGCAGAAGGTATATTGAGCGGCATGATGGGCAGACTGCAAGTGGCAGTGGAAGCGTATCCTGAATTGAAAGCCAACCAGAATTTCTTGGCATTACAGGAAGAGTTGACATCAACGGAAAACAAAATTTCCTATTCACGTCAATCTTATAACGATCAGGTGTTGTTCTATAACAACAAAAAGCAAGTCTTTCCATCCAACATCATTGCAGGTATGTTTAATTTTGCCGACGAAACATTCTTCGAAATACAAGATCAGGCTGAAAAAGCAGTACCGAAAGTAAGTTTTTCTTAATCTAAAAACAGACACACATGTGGGAACTCATTAAAGCCAATCAACGTCGGTCGGTGGTGCTATTCGTGTTGATGGGCATCATCTTGATTGCTCTTGGCTTTGTTTTCGGATTCGTTTTCGATCCTAAAGGCACGGGTGGTGGTGCTATCATTGGTATCATCATCGCTTTGTTGGTATGGTTTATTATGTCGCTGGTGGCAGTTACTTCGGGTAGCGCCATCATGCTGTCGGCGAGCAATGCCAAAGAGGTTACTCAAGATGTGCATCCGCAGTTGTTCAACGTGGTGGACGAAATGCGCATCGCTGCCGGCATGAGCAAGATGCCCAAGGTGTATATCATCAACACCGACGCCCCCAATGCTTTTGCCACAGGGATGAGTCCCGACAAGGCTGCAGTGGCGGTTACGGCTGGCTTGTTGGCACGTTTGAATCGCGACGAATTGCAAGGTGTGATGGCTCACGAAATGTCGCATGTCATCAACCGCGACGTTAAGTTTATGACCATCGCGGGCGTGATGTTGGGCAGCATCGTCATCATCTCTGAGATATTTTTGCGGAGCATGATATTTGGCGGAGGCAATAGAAGCAGCAGCAAAGAAGGCAACGGACAAGCACAAGCTATCATCATGATTATTGCTCTGGTTTTTGCCATCCTCGCCCCTATCTTGGCACAATTGCTCTATTTCTCCATCTCGCGCAAGCGTGAATATTTGGCAGATGCAAGTGCGGTGCGCCTCACCCGTTATCCCGAAGGATTGGCGTCGGCATTAGAAAAGATTTCGAACTCCAACATTGATATGCCCATGGCAAACAAGGTGACGGCACCCATGTATATCTGCAATCCTTTGAAGAAAAAAGGTATGAAGATGGCTGATTTGTCGAGCACCCACCCCCCTATCTCCGAACGGATCCGTATTTTGCGCGCTATGGCAGGCGGAGCAGGTTTGGCGAACTATCAAAGTGCCTACAGTCAGGTGAAGGGAAATGCTGCTAAGATTATACCTGGTGGGGAGTTGAAACTAACCGAAGACATCGGCATCCGCATGGGCATCGCATCAGAGGTGTTGGACAACAAAACCACGGCACGTAGTTCTAATGATATTATGATGAAAGTGGATAATTATGCCTTCATCAATTGCGATTGCGGCATGAAACTGAAAGTACCTTCCAATTATGAAGGCAACGAAATTATGTGCCCAAGATGTGGGACGAGGCATGGGGTATAGGGGAAGAAGTACTTGGAGTGCCTAAAGTACTTGAAGTATTTAAAGTTGTTAGTTGAGAATAATAAAGTTTATAAAGAAAAAAATCAAAAACATGTTTAGAAAAATTATTATACCCGAAAGTGCCAACATATCATTATTATTGCCCGAAAACTTCATTGGGAAGCAAGTAGAAGTCATTGCCTTTAAAGTTGACGATGAAAAAATCAATGAACAGAAAAGTGATGAGGACAAATA
This sequence comes from uncultured bacterium, assembly GCA_903862465.1. GTDB lineage: Bacteria > Bacteroidota > Bacteroidia > Bacteroidales > CAIWKO01 > CAIWKO01. The sequence goes on from CAIOYH010000112.1 coordinate 29,985, forward strand.
TGCTTGGAAAAATGCAAAGGATTTTTTTGATGCACATCGTATAGACCTTAGCCACTTTGAATTCAACAGAGAAGAAGCAAATGAGCGATAATATTTTTTTAGATAGCAATATCTGTATATACCTATTTGCGAATGATGCAAAGAAAGCAGAAATTGCTTATAATCTTATAGATAAAAGACCTATTATAAGCACTCAGATCATTGTAGAAGCTACCAATGTATTTATAAAAAAGCTCAAGTTTCCCAAACAAACGGCTTTTGATTCCGCAATGTTTATTATGAACAGGGCTAAAGTTAATGTAATTACTCCGAACACTTTAAATAATGCTTTTGCCATCAGTTTGAAAAATAATTTTTCATTTTTCGATGCTCTCATTCTTGCATCCGCTATAGAAAGCAATTGCACCATTCTCTATTCTGAAGACCTACAACATAATCAGAAAATCACTTTCTTAAAGAAGCATATCACTATTATCAATCCTTTTATCTAAGTGTTTTTCGTGAATCCAAAACAAGCAATAGCTAAGACCACTTTGGTCGGAACCCAAGATCAACTTGTTTTCAAACATCTTATAAACTCCAAACATCAGGCACTTTAGCGCACTATAGGCACTCCCACCTTATTCCGCCACAAAATTAAAATTCCTTGGATACTTCACCGAGTATTTGAAACTCATCACTTTTCTTTCATTACTGTTCAACATAATGTCCCAAGTGAGTTTCCCGCTTTTTTCATCTAGCTTGGCTAAATTATAATCCAAAGGCTGCACCTCAATTGATTTCTTTTCGGAAACAGGAAATTGATCTTCGATAATGATATGGATAGTGCTTGCTTTATTGTTTCTCACCGTAATGTCCCAACCGATGGTTTCTTTAATATTATTACCTATCAAAATTTTATCTTTCATTATTTTATTTCCTTCACGAGTGATGATGATATTGCGGTCTCTGCCTAAGGAAACATTCAGTGTATCGCTTGCCAAATCGGTGTTTAAAAACGATTCCCCGGTGAAAGTTCCCTGATAATAAAGACTTGCATTGCCCGACAACAAGTTCAAACTCGTCCAATCCACAATCTGTGCCGACAAAAACACATTATTATCCATCTTAGGAACAGCATGGTAAATATAATTCACAGGAACACTCACCTCTTTAATTTTTATGGAATAATCCCTGCCATCCGAAGGAATGGTGTAAGGAATATCAATGGAATACTCCAAATTGGTGACATTGGTTTTTAGAGAATTGGAGATAAAATTGGCTGTCTCAACCCCTTTTACCTTCGCAGCGTCAATATACATAACTTGACCGTCCTCTCTCGAGCCTCTGTATTCCCCAAAACTTGCAGCACTACCTCCATTTATCACATCAACATCTTCTATTTTGGCAATTCCACTAACCGAATTCAAATTTCTATTTCTATTAACTCCAGCTATTTTACTAATTTCGTTGCTACTAAATGTCGATCCGGAAACTACTTTGTCAGCAGAAATAAGCGGAACTTTATATTCTGAAATCTCAACCGACTCGAGATTTATGGTACTTGCCCTCATAGGGATATCCTGAAAAGTAATCATATCAGGCTGAATGCGCACTGAATTCACAGTAACCGCTGTATAGCCTATATACGACACCTTAATATCATAATAGCCCGATGCTATAGGTTTAATGGTGTAATTGCCATCAAAATCAGAAGTAACACCAGTCAACATCGTAGTACCTGAATAAATCAGCACATTGGCAAAAGGGATAGGTTCGTTCGTTTCTTTATCTAAGATTCTGCCCTTCAAAGTGCCAGCGCCTTTGGCAACAGCAACCGATTGATAGGTGCGGACATTGCCCAATTTCCATGCCGACAAATCAGGTTTGTTGCCACTGAGCGTTGGGTTGGAAGTAGAAAGTTTCAGCTTTGCCTGATTCCAATCTTCGCCTGAGGATTGATAGATATTGGCATTATACACTATGCTTAAGGGCTGCGTGATATCGTCCACCCTGAAATCATACAAGGGAGTCCAACCCGCGCTATTGATAAAATAACTCAGCACAAAAGATCCATTCACCTCCTTATCGCAATCAATAGCCATAATAATCCTGCTGTGAGTTTTGTTTTTCTTTGAGGCAAACTCATTCATCTGCATATACAATTCCTGTATCTTTTTGTTGGCAGTCTCCAAATCCTTCGACAAGTTCAATTCGCCCTGCTTGATATCATTCAGGCGAAGACGATAATAGTCCGCAGCCTCTTTTATCTCCGATATGGATGAACCTGTATCGCCCTTTTTTAGGTACTGATTGTTGAGCAGCAAGCTTTCTTCCTGACCAAAAACCACCATCTTGTTTTTGATGGTCTTTATAATAAACTCCTGTTCGTCAATTTTCGTCTGAATGTCAACCTCCACCTTATCTTTGCGACTTAGATTTGGAATGATATTTTCGTGCTTCACCGACAAAATAACCGAACTCGGGATTTTGTTCACCTGAATACTCACAGGATTTATCTCCCCGGGCAAATTATCTACCACCAAGAAATGTTTTCCTTTCAAACACTTCAAATCAACCTGACGCGAAATTTGCGCACCACTGAAAAACACGGTAACATCCGTAATTTTAGAATTTACCCATAAGGTGTCTATCCCACAAAAAGCTTTCTGCGAAAGCAATACCAACAGTATCACGATTATTTTCTTCATAAAATACCAATTAAAATTTTGGCAAATGTACGGAATTATTATAGGAAGTCTGCAAAAAAGTTCCAATTATACAAAGTTTATAATCTTTACCAAGTTTTTATACCAACACAGTATTATAGCAATTTTGTTTTCCTGTTACTTTGTTACCTGTTACCTTTTACTTGGTTACCTGTTACTTTGTCACTTCTTCTCCTAAAATTTGGTGTATAGGAAGGATTGGATTTCCTGGCTTTGAAATCTGATGAATATCTGACTTACAATTAAAAAGATTATGATTTTGATGATGAGGGGGGATCGAATGAAACTTGCAGATATTTTTTGCTTTATGTTTTTAGAGATGAATACGATGAGGAAGGCGACAATGATGATGATCATGTAAAGCCATCGAACGCGGATGAAGGGCGGGAGATAATGCAAATCCATGTTGGTGAACATTTTGAAATAGACGTTACAGGCGGCTGTTAGACTGTCGGCTCTAAGTAATACTAGAAGAGAAACGACGAAAGCAAAGGTAAAAACCCATCCTGTGATGCTGACAATTTTTGAAGGAATATGCTTGCGGGATAAGCTGATGAGCGGACGGCTGTAGATTTCCCACGACATGGCGATACCATAGAGCAGTCCCCACATAAGGAAGGTGTAAGACGCTCCGTGCCATATACCGCAAACTAGAAATGTGATGATGATGGCGATGACCGAACCATGAATTTTGAGGCTTCGCATATAGAAATTGAGCGGCGTAAAGATGTAATCGCGCAGCCATTCGGAGAGGGAAATGTGCCAACGACGCCAAAAATCGGTGATGGAAGTGGCTTTGAATGGCTCGTTGAAATTGATGCCTATGTCAAAACCAAGGATGGAGGATATGCCAATGGCGATGTCGGTGTAACCGGAGAAATCGAAGTAAATCTGCATAGCGAACCCAAGGATGCCCATGAGGTTTTCGAAGCCTGTAAAACCACCATTTACCGAGAAAACAATGTTGACATACATGCCAAGATAATCGGCAATGATAGCTTTTTTGATGACGCCTTTTAGTATGAAATATATGCCGCGGTTGATGTTGAATTTGGTGATGGCGGCAGTGGTGGAGATTTGAGGCAGAAAGAGTTCGGCACGGGTGATGGGTCCGGAAATCAGGAGGGGAAAGAAGGTCATATAGAGCAGATAGTCGGTGATGTTGGAGGCGGGGGGATATTTTTCGTAATAAACATCAAGCACATAGCTGATACTACGGAAAATGTAGTAGGATATGCCAACCGGAATCAGAATTTTTAGTGTTGAGAAGGAATGATGGGTAGTCGAATTTAATATCTGTATGAAGAAATTGGTATATTTGAAGTAAACCAATAGTTCAAGACTTATGAAGACGGCGATGAACATCCATAATTTGCGTATGGAGTCTGACTTGGTCAGCGCCATTTGCCGCGTGATGAAGTAATCACTGAAAACAGGGATGATAATCACCAAAAAGAGTATGCCTGTGAGCTTGTAATAAAAGAACAAAGAGATGAGAATAAGCGACCATTTTCGCAATTCCGGCTTGGTGTAAACCAAACTGTAAATGATGATAAACAGCGCAAAGATGTAAAGAAAAATGCTGCTGATGAAAGATATCGGATTGGCGGGGTCGAAGAAAAAATAGTGCTTTGTTATAAAGTCCATTTATAAAAGGCTCTCAGGGGGATTAGGCGGCAATAAAACTGTCGGGGGATTGCGTTTTGCTTTGAAAACCGGATATTTCATCATCACGGGATGCGAACATTTTTTCATCATGAAGGTGGCGATGGAATCCATCCAACGTGAGGCAGATGAACGCGTGGGGTGAACCCCATCGGTGCTTCGCTCGAAGCTTAGGTTTTTGGATAAGAAGAATGTACCGTCGTCAACCGAAGACGAGAGCAGGTCGTTGATACCGGTGTCGTCGGTCCAATTGGGAGGACCTACCCAGATGTATTTCCTGCCGCCAAGCTGCTCAAGTATGTTTTGGACGAATTGTTTGCGGTTTTCTTTGATGTTGCGGATAAAGAGTTCCATGCTTCCGATTACTAAAACTACATAAGTAGGATTGTATTTTTCAACAAAATAACGGATGGTGTCGCAGTTGCCATACCATAGTGTGGACGACGAATACCAGATTACCTGATGCATTTTGTAACCGTTTGCATTACAATAATCGTTCATGCGCAAACCCAAACCTTCTAACATGGAATCGCCTATCAGGAGGAAATTTTGTTTGGTCGTATCTGCGATTTTTTCGGAATTATCGCGACCATAAATCAGAGTTCTGTCGAAGGCAAAATAATCAGTGGGAGTGTTGGGTTTCACTTTTACGGTAAGTAAATCATGAAAATTTATGGTACCGGGGACGGTGTCGGTGATGTGTCCTTTCTGGTTTTTATCATTTGGATGCCCATTGGGATTAGCTATGAATGAATAAAAAAACTGACTGACAATCAGAATGAACAATACAATAACGACAGGAATAAAAGGATTTTTATGGTTGAGCATGATTGGGTTTTGATGTTTGTTTTTATTAAAGGGGGTGCAAAATTATGAAATATTCATAATAGATTGACAATTGCATAAAAATAAATTTTGGCAATTTCTTCATTTGTGGTACTGGAACATATCCCATACATACGGCATAAGTTTTCTAAGGCATGTTATTCTGGAATAATTATTGGTTTTAGGAACTTTATTACTTTCGTAAAAATCACATAATGTATGGCTTTAACTTTATTACCTTATTGTGCAAGAATAAAATAATAAAGTTGGATTTTTTGTTGTATCTACATGTTACTAAAGTAACAAGGTTTTATGCCAGCACCTCAAAAAATGATTCTACCCTAATTTAATCGCGATATTTTTAGAAGGTTATTACCAGATAATATTCTTTTCTATAAATTGAATCAGGTCATTTGCCATAGTCAAATGTTCGCCGATGCGGGGATGTCCGCGGCTTTTTTTGTAAGCAAAGAAGTGGGTGTAAATTTTATCATCCTTCAACTGTGCCACGGCTTCATTGACATAAGCGGGGTAGTGCGAACCTTCCTTGGTGATGCTTCCATCGCCCAACACACAGATAATAGATGCTTGGGGATATTTGGCGCGGATGCTTGAAACAAAACTCTTGTAGGCATCAATAATAAAATTGGAATCAGGAGCTTTTCCGCCAAAACGGTATTTGAATTGTTCGTTCATGGGCATCTTCACCAGCCACGAATCGTTTTGCAGCAGATGCACAACCACCACATTGGGAGTGTAAGCCTCGAAATCCCATTTGGAAGTCGAATCAAACGGGTCGAGGCGGTCGTACATTTCGGGCATTATCATTTTAAACCAGCTCACCATAATGCCGATGCCGCTTTTGCTGATGCAAGAATATTGCGCATTGAAATGACGTGCTACTATGGCAGAATATGAAAGATAATTGTTCTCATAATAACCATTGCCCGAATCTTTCCCACTGCTGTCTTCTATGGCATAACCGCAGGTGATGGAGTTGCCATAGAATTCAATCTTTCTCTTTTTTGGCGAAGGATCCGGGATAGCGCCAGCATCCACAGGAAGCTCAAAACCAAAGAAAAGCGTTTTGCCTTTGTCCCATTCCGTGCGTTTGAACAGCGTCAGATGGTGAAAACCCAAATCCACATTGGAGGCAAGCAAATAGCGACGTTTTGTTGTGTCGGTATGAATTTTCCCAACCATTTTATCGTCCATCACCACATTATAATAATTGCCCGTGTCCTTATCCTGCATGATGGCTGCAATGGCACTTCCTTCAAAATAAACATTTACGGAAGTCCCCGACCACGAAAGCACAGCAGCATCTTTTTGATAAACTATCCGTCCTTCATAGCTAATATTGGGGTTATTGAAGGGCAGGAATGTGCCCTGCGACCATCCTATACTGCAAAAGCTAAAGAATAAAATCAGCGTGAAGTAGTGTTTCATAGTATAAGCCTCAGATAATCATGAACAAACCTAATCCTTACATTTCCCCTCTCCAACTGATTGTCCTCCTTTAAACATTGGAAGTTTGTCTAAAGAATTCACAACATCACTTTCCCAAATGTAAGTAGGACTTGCATCAATCATTTGATAATTATTTATCATATAATCATATTCTTTACTAATTATCGCATTCCTTTCATTAGCAATTTTATTATCAATCTGTTCAATAATTTTTTTATTTATATTGGCTTTCCCGGCAACAATCTGCCATGATTCAGAAAGAAAAATTACTCTTTGCCTTAAATAGCTTTGAAATAACGAAGGGTAATTATCCCTCAAAACCATCTGAACCATATCTTCAATTATTTCCGGCTCTCCATGAAGTGATGTAAAATTATTATTCTTTTTCGAAAAGATATAATGGACTTCCAATTTAATTTGCTTTTTAGGGATCAAAGAATCTGTCTTACTAAAAATATATTTTAATGCCTGTGTTCCATAAGGGCATTGGCTCATAATAAAAAGTTCTAATGTATTATCTTTTTTAGAATGAATACTCTGCATTTCTATTTTTCCAACCTCCTTTATGTACCCCAAAACAGAAACTCTCTTTTCCAATAAACTATCTATTTTTCTATCAGTCAATCCAATGATTTCAGTTATGGTATCCAAATTTTCAACAAAATATTTTCCTCCCTTTATTTTTAACAAACCTGATATCTTTCTGTTCTCATAAATAGGATTTTTAATTGCAGCATCAATTTTTGTAGATAACGAACTCATCGCCGAAATAGTAATTTTGTCAGCGGGTGTGGCATTATCAATATTTATTGTTTTCAAAAACCCTATTGACTTCTGCGCAACATACAAATTCAAAACATCAAATGCTATTTTGTTTGTAGAAGTAATATCCCATGTCATTTGCTCATTCTCAAATTTTACATTAACATTCAATTCTATATTACCTTTATATTGACTGATACCATCTAACATAGCACTGTTCAATATCGTAAATTCCATATAATTCAGCAATATCTCGTATTTAGGTTTTGAAAAATCAATTAAGTTACTTTTCAAAGTACCTTGAGAGAACAAAACATGAAATTGCAATATTAAAAAAATAAAAACAATCCGTTTTAATAGATTTTCAAACATTTTTAATTATTAATATCCTTTTTTATTAGAGAACCTGTATAGTTGAAATTTTCAGGGTGTGCAAACACAACAACCTCCATTAGCCATACCATTACTACAACTACCAGTATTTGATGTTACATTACAATATCCACCAACAACAGATACTGCATGACTGCAACCACAATTAGAGGTATATACACCTATGCAGACTGCAAAAGTACTTACTGCTGGCCCAGTAGGTCCCTGAGGTCCTGTTGCACCAGTTGATCCTGTAGCTCCAGTTGCTCCAGTAAGACCTTGCGGACCTTGAACACCTTGAATACCTTGTGGTCCTGTAGCACCAGTTGCACCTGTGGCACCTTGAGGCCCAACCAAACTTACACCACTTCCCCAAGCGCCTGCAGTTTTAGGTCCATAAATCAAATGAGTTGAAGTATTGATATAAAAATCTCCATTAGAACCAGTCCCTGCTACAGGCACAACCACTCCATTTAAAACTGTACTACCATTGGTTCCAGCCGCTCCGGTAGCACCAGTTGCGCCTGTAGAACCTTGAGGTCCAACCAAACTAACTCCGCTTCCCCAAACTCCTGCTGTTTTAGGTCCATAAATTAGATTAGTTATTGTATTGATGTAAAAATCACCATTCACACCTACTCCAACTGATGGTGCACCAGTTCCATTAAGAACAGAATACCCATTTGCTCCATTATTTCCGGCAGGTCCTGTCGAACCAGTTGCCCCTGTCAAACCAATGGGTCCTTGAGCACCGGTTGAACCAGTAGCCCCCGTTGCACCCATGGGTCCAATCAAACTTACGCCACTGCCCCATGAACCTGCTGTTTTTGGTCCATATAACATATTCGAAAAGGTGTTTATATAAAAATCACCATTAACTCCTATCCCAACAGTTGGCACAGTGGTTCCATTTAATACTGAATACCCATTTGTTCCATTATTTCCGGCAGCCCCTGTCGAACCAGTTGCTCCTATCAAGCCAATGGGTCCTTGAGCACCGGTTGAACCAGTAGCTCCCGTTGCACCAGTGGGTCCAATCAAACTTACGCCACTTCCCCATCCTCCTGCTGTTTTTGGTCCATATAACATATTCGAAATGGAATTAATATAAAAATCACCATTAACTCCTATACCTACAGTTGGCACAGTGGTTCCATTTAAAACTGAATACCCATTTATTCCATTATTGCCTGAGGGTCCTGTCGAACCTGTTGGTCCGGACAAGCCAATAGGTCCTTGTAGACCTGTTAATCCAATTGGTCCTTGGGGTCCAATAGCTCCGTCGTTACCTGTCAGTCCGATTGGACCTTGAGGTCCAATTATTCCATCATTACCTTGCTGTCCCTGAGGTCCTACAATGCCATCGTTACCTGTTAATCCTATTGAACCTTGAGGTCCCACAGCACCGTCGTTTCCTGTCAATCCAATTGGACCTTGAGGACCCATTGCCCCATCATTACCTTGCGGTCCCTGAGGTCCTACAGCACCATCGTTACCTGTTAACCCAATTGGACCTTGAGGACCCATTGCACCATCATTGCCTTGCGCTCCTTGAGGTCCCGTTAAGCCTATTGGTCCTTGCGGTCCGGGAGTACTGGATTGATTTGAATACAATGCATAAGGAACGCTGATAAGTTGTGGTGAGCCTACAGCAATAAAGCCCATGCCCAGATTCATTTGAACATTGAGATATTTTGCTCCTGCTCCCCAATTAATATTATTAAAAACACCAACAGGTGAAGTTCCATCACCTATTTCAAAGTTTACAAGACCAAATTGATTAGTAGTGGTTACATGAGTTTCGTGATATACATCAGTTCCCGAAACCGAACCGTCAAGTATGGTGATTAAAAATGTTATGGTTTGAGAAGCAATAATGCTACCGTTATTATCTCTGCAGACTGCCTGATAATTAAACTTCTGCGGTGCCTGTGCCCATAAGGGCATTGCAAAAACTCCTAATAGAAGAAATAGAATAAATGTGTATTTATTTTTCATGGATTTAAATTTGAAGATTAATACATTTTCATTAATTTATAAGTTTTAAATACGCTGCCATTTTGTATAACACGCAAAAAATAATTCCCTGCTGCAAAAGTCCATAAATCAATATTGATTATAGTAGAACCCTTCATGCTTGTTTTATAATTCTTTGTTAGAACAAGTTGTCCTAATAAATTATAAATCATAAAATCAAAATCCGCTGCTTTATATCCTGTAATCTGTATATTAATTTGATCAACAAAGGGATTGGGAAATATAGTTATTGAGTTGGGCTCTTCGGGAGTGACATTATCAATAGAAAAAGGTTGCTGATAACCTTGAGTAAGAGAATTGCTTGCATTACTGTATGTAGAAACGATAACATCCCCAAGAGTAAAATCCATTTCAAAGTTGCTGGCAAAATAGCATGTTCCTCCATAAGAAGAAATTGTATATCTTTCCACCGATTGCGAAAATACTATCGTCAAACAAAAACAAAACATCAAAAACACATATACTCTTTTCATTTTTCTGATTTTTACACAAAAATACTCTTTTTTAATTAATTGACGAACATTAATAGAAAAACAATAACATTATTCAAACTAAAACTATTGGAAAACAAGGCACTTTTTTATCTAATAAGCCACATGCAAAAGAACTATCTTATTTTTTTTTGCACTTTTACTTCATGTCACTTCTCTATCCCATATTAAAGTCTATCATTCCAACTAAAAGATTATCGAAATTTAAAATTTGCTATATAAATTTCTTGAAGATCATCATTAGTCGGCAAAATAGTCCTATTAACATAAAAACCAATCGTTTCTATAGAGTTCAAATCAATTTTACCAAATTTATAAATAGGGATTGTGCATTTTTGCCAATTAGTAGTTATTGATTTAGATTCACAAAAGTATCCAATACTTGATTCGGTATGCTTTTCTATACCATTAAAATCTTTCAGGCTTATACCAATTATTTCACCACCATTTACTCCTTTAACATCAAATTCAACAAATTCCCCATTTATACTATAAGGATGTAATGGTAACAACATCCATCCGGCTCCATCACCACATTCTTTTCCTGAAACATTCATAGAAATTGTCAAATAATACGGTTTAATTGATTTAGGATCATAATGAGAAAATTCAAAATTGCAAGTACCATTTGATTCCCACTTTGCAACTTGCACATATGGATATGAATCTGTGATTTGTTCAAAAACTTTATCAACATTTTCAATCTTAACTTTCTTATCAATAATAGAAATATTGTCAATCTCAGTATAAATGTTATAAGGCAAAACCAAAATACATGAGTAAAGCAAGAAGAACAAAAATATCTTGATTAAAAGATTTTTATTTATGCTTAATGACTCTTCGTTTTTATTTTCTTTATCCGACTCTCTGTTTTTAAATTGCTTCCAAAGAAATGTAATAGCAATAGACGCAATCAAAAAAGAAATTGAATTTACCAATATAAG
>CAIOYH010000113.1 GCA_903862465.1 uncultured bacterium
GATTACATTACAATGTGATTCGATTACATGATTAAGTGATTCGATTACTTGACTAAATACATCTTAACCTGCACAATATCAAGCTTTATAATTACAAGGAAAAGTGAATGGTTTGTTTTCTATTCGCTAATTGATTCTTGGGACGGATGATTATTTTTTTTTATGCGAATATTTTTTATTTGTAAACGGAAAATATATACCTTTGTTGATAATTGTATTTATGATTGCAAGCTTTCCTATTGATGGGGCTTGGGGTTATGGATATAGGAGGTATTTCAATATAGATAGTGACACAAATATAATAAGCCAAGTTCTCAAAGCATGAAACAAATAGTTGCCCTTTTAATTTTAATCCTTTTGTATAATGGACAAATTGTTGCTCAGCAGGAAATCAATACTGTGAAAACGAATCATCTTGTTGCAAAGCCATTAACAAGTGATGATTCACTTCAATTAAAGATAGATTCGCTATTGCGAAACGTTACACCCATCATGGGTTATCGTTTTGTTGTGATGGGAGATTTTGATGGTGACCATAGTGTGGATACACTCTATGAAAGATATACCGATTCAACTTTTCAGCATGAGGCACCTAAATATTACGAAAGCGCGGATACTAACTTTGACTACGGAGATGTGATCTTTTTAAACGAATATCTTGCCAAGGCTTCTTTTATTGAATGGAAGAAATTAAATATTCAACTGAGTGGTGGGCAATTAGGATTTCATTACATAGAAAATTGTGGTGATATTAATTTGGATGGCAAAGATGAATTGTTGGTAGTAAAACAATGGGCTGATTTCTCGAATATAAATCATGCCTATATTTATACCCTTGAGAATAAGCAATGGATAGAAATATATGCTATACCTATTTGGGAGTGGCAATTTCCCGAAACTCCTTCCGCTAGTATGATACCCGGCTTGTTTGGCAATTTTCAATATGGCGTAACTCAAAATGACTCTCTTGACAAAGAAATTGAAGCGTCGCTTAAAGCTTTTAAATTTATCAAATACTATCCTGACCAATCTATTGAATTTAGTGGAATAAATCCAATGCCTTTATATGAAGATAAAAAGGCAGAAAAGGAATTTAATAGAATAGGTGATCAAGCTTATATAAAAAAGCATTTTCAAAAAGTATATTTGAATGATTCTCTTTATTTAAAAGACCTAAAAAATCCCTCAGTATATTATAAGGCAGAAGAATTTGAAATTTCGGAAAAGGAAAAAGGCATTCTATTTGATATTGAAGACGGGGCAGGAATGGTTACAACAAGAATTTACCTAAATCACCCACAATCGCCCTTTAGAAAGAAACAATAGGCTTAACCTAATTCTCATCAAGTTGTAGTACCGCTTCAAGCCGTGCCGCAACTAAAAAATAGTGCAGCATCTTGCAAACTATTTGATATCGTATTCCCGTTCTAAGGTTTCGATAAGATGGATGGCATGTTTTTTTGCCTCCTCCAAACGTATCAAATAGAAAATCAAAATACCTTGAAAGATTTTCGCTTTGTTGCCGAATTCAATAATATTATTTTTATCATGATTCATGAGTTTGGAAGATGCTAAGGCTTTGGCATCCACTTCCCATCGTAAGGTTTTATGATTAAGTGGAAAGCATTTCAAATTGAACAACTCCTCCGTGGCTTCCAACAACACACGAAGATGCAACTCATAATAATCCTGCTGATTCACCACCTTTTTCACCATTTCATCATAAAAAATAATACTGTCAATGGCATTCTTATTTTGAATCAGGCGCATACCTCCTGCATTCTTCAATTGAAACATGGTGCGCTCCACAGGGATAGCAAAATCAGGATATTTGATACAATAGCGAACCACATCATACATGGCAGGGTCGTCCACTTGTGAATTTTTGTAATTAAAACACAAAGTGGCGATAGTATCCAACCTCAAAACGCGCAATTTGTTCAAAGCAATATTCTTATCAAAGCTGATGATGTCGGTCTGCGCATCCTCTATCATCGAAACAATATACTCTTTCTCTTTCGAATGTTCCATGAGGTCTTCGCGAAGCTTTTCGCCAAAAAAGCCAAGCGTAACAGCCATAAAAATCATGACGCCTTCTAGGATATACTCCTTAAGGTCTTTTCTTCTGATGTCGGGATGATGATGCACTTCCATAATTCAAAAATATTAAGTTCATAACGCTATTTCCATAATTGTTTTTTCACCCTACAAAACCTTTTCTTCAAATTCGAGTGTAAAGATACACATTTTTCACCGAATAGCAAGCATTATTTTTATTTATTTGCATATTTATGAAAATAGTTGTTGACTTATCTATTATTATTTCGTACATTTGCACCTTATTTCGGCTTCATATTTTGTCGTTTATAAAATCTTGTATCATGAAAAAAAGTATTTACGTTTTAACCCTTCTATTGATGATAGCCATCAATAGTATTACTGCCCAAGTAATACAATTTCAAAACCCATCTTTTGAAGGAACTCCTCAACCGCATGTTTTACCTCCCGGATGGAGTATTTGCATTCAGGGTGTTACTCCCGATACTCAACCCGGGTCTTGGGGCATCACTTTATCCCCATCTAACGGGGACTCCTATGTTGGATTGGTTTACAAGCCCAGTGCCGGTTGGCAAGAAGGTGCATCACAAACTTTAAGCACCGCTATGGTGGCAAATTTTCCATATAGTTTTTATATTGATTTAGCCATACCTGCTTCTGCGGATCAAACTACGGGGATTATAATGCCCCCCTATTGTGGTCAACTACAAATATGGGGAGGTATGTCATCCGCGAATTCAGGTTGCGATAAAGCACAATTATTATGGACATCACCAACAATTTTGAACACAACATGGCAACCCTACAATGTACTTTTCACTCCAACTTCTAACTGGGACAATATATTATTCTTAATATCCGCCCCGCTCCCTGCCTGTTCTGATGGACAATATATCATGATGGATAATATTGTAAACGGACTTCCCATAGTGTTTGAAAACAATACTATCTCTGTTTGTGAAAATCCTGCAACTATTTCCGCAAATTATTCATATAGCAATTACCATTGGTCAAATGGAGATACAACAGCATCCACCACAGTTACCGCTTCCGGCACTTACTATGTTACGGCTACATTTGGCTCTGCCGTCGTCACGGATTCCATTCATGTGACGCTAACCCAACCCTATTTGAATCTGAATTTGGGAAACGACACAACCCTTTGCGATTACGCCTATTTAATATTAAATGCCGGTAGCGGATTTGCAGATTATTTATGGAATACAGGTGAGACGAATTCATATATCACGGTGAATCATACGAATCTTTACACAGTTCAAACTATTGATACAGGAAATTGTGTTTATAATGATTCCATACGAGTCATCATCAATCCTGCAAATTCATTAAATCTAGGCAATGACACCACCTTATGTCATTATGGTACGTTCCCTTTAGATGCAAGTACTGCTTACGATTCCTATCTATGGTCAACAGGTGACACTACACAAACGATTCAAGTTGACACATCGGGCATCTATTATGTTACTGCAACAAACATACAATGTGCCGCAACGGTCCATGACTCCATAAGCTGCACGTTTATTGCTATTCCTATTGCTAATGCAGGCTTAGATGTAACAATATGTAATGGTGACTCTGCAACATTAAATGCCACAGGAGGCAGCAATTATTTATGGAATCCATCTTCGGGTTTATCGTGTTCCCATTGTCAGTCGCCAATTGCTAACCCCATAACAAGCATTACTTATACGGTAACTGTAGCCAATGTGGATGGATGCTCAGCATCAGACCATGTGGTGGTGAACGTTACATCTGCAAGTATTTCTGGCATAAATGCAAATTGTGGGCATCAAAATGGCTCCGCTACAGTAAGTACAAGCGGAGGAATGAGCCATTGTTCCTATACTTGGAATACGGATCCTATCCAAAATACACCAACAGCAACAAATCTAGGTCCTGGCTCTTATAGTGTGACCATTTATGACTCTATTTTGAATTGCTCATTAATAAAAACCATCAATATTATCAACATTGATATACCTACTATCGTTCTTGCAAATATTGTCAATCCAAATTGCGATATGGCTAATGGATCTATGAATGCTATAATAACAGACGGCGCCCTGCCCATAACTTACACATGGAGCGTTTATCCACCACAAACTTCACTTGCCATTTCGAATCTTCCGCAAGGAAATTATTGCATTACTGCTACGGATGCCAATAATTGTACTGCCACAAAATGTGCATCTATAAGTACCGTTCCATATCCGACACCCGAAATATGTGAAGTCACCTTCGATCCATCATCTCAACTTTGTAAAGTGATTTGGGACAAACCGCTTGCTGCAGGTATTAATCACTATAATATATATAGAACTAATGGCATTTCAGGCTCCTATTATTTGGGAGGAACTCAAAACTATAATGTTTTTAGTGAATTTCTTGATACTACCTCCTTTCCCACCCAACAAGCTTATAGATATAAAATTTCATTGAATGATAATTGCGGATTGAATACTCCATTAAGCAATTATCACCAAACCATTTATTTGACAGTTACTGATTGGGGTACTGCATGCAATCTGCAATGGAATAGTTATGTAGGATTCACTTTCTATACTTATAATATTTATCGAGGTCCCAACTCCACAAACTTCACTTTGATTAATTCCGTTTCGAACAATGCAACTTCCTACATTGATGTATCACCTCTGTTAGGGGTGAATTATTATATGATAGAGGCTGTCAGACCCACTGCTTGTAATCCTTCAAAAAGCAGTGCCTCACCTATTTCGAATATCCCTAGTATATATATGTCGGGCATCAACGAATATGCAGGGGGAGAAAACATACAAATATACCCCAATCCGAATACAGGTTTGTTCACGGTTTCAATATTAAATCCTGCTTTTACGAGCGCAGAGATTGAAATACTGAATTCTTTAGGGCAAGTGTTATTCCGTACAAAACAAAACGAAGCTACTCTAAACATAGATATTGCTAATTATGCTAGCGGAGTTTATATAATCAAAGTTGCTACCGAACATGGGAATGCTATACAGAAATTTATAAAAGAGTAAGGATAGCCTTTTTAATTCTGTGAAGCCTAGTTTAGGAAGCATACAATGGGCGAATGGCGTTGACTTATGTCCTGATACTTTATATTTAGAAAGTAATTAATCCCTAGCCCATTTTATATTTTCCTTACAGATATTAATTTTGTAACAAAATATCTTCACCTCTGTCTTACATCCATACGTTTTACACAAAAACAAATCTTTTCTGAAAGCTAAGATGTAATTTTATTGCATTGATTTCGTTTAGGTCAAAGAAAATGTGTAAATTCGCATTCTCAATTCACTAAATTTTCAACAATAAAAAAAGAAAAACAATGAAAAAACTGCTTCTAATTATCTTCTGTGCACTGTTAATGACAGGCTTGGAAGTGAATGCACAAACCGATTTATCTGCAAAGATACCTGTGTCACCTAAGGTGAAAATCGGAACATTACCCAATGGTTTGAGATATTATATTGTGTATAATACCAAGCCTGAGAAAAAAGTTGAACTACGTTTGGCTGTCAATGCCGGCGCTATTTTGGAAGACAACGATCAACAAGGTCTTGCCCATTTTATGGAACACATGAACTTTAACGGTTTGAAACATTTTCCCGACAACGAATTGGTTCATTATCTACAAAGTATTGGTGTAGGTTTTGGCAATGATTTGAATGCTTACACCGGCTTCGACGAAACCGTGTATATGCTTCCCGTGCCGAGCGATGATGCTGACAAACTCGACAAAGCTTTTACGGTGATTGCCGATTGGTCGCATAATTCTTTACTTACCGACAAACAAATTGATGACGAACGTGGCGTTATTCTCTCCGAAAGTCGTTTGGGCAAAGGTGCCGACGATCGCATGATGAAAATATGGTTGCCTTTGATGTTGAATGGCTCGAAATATGGCATACGTTTACCTATAGGTAAAGATTCCATCATCGAACATTTTGACCATAGCGTATTGCGTCGTTTTTACAACGAATGGTATCGTCCGAGTTTGCAAGCGGTGATTGTTGTGGGTGATATGCCTGTTGACAAAGCCGAACAAATGATAAAAGATAAATTCGGTGACTTTAAAAATCCTGCTACCGAACGTCCACGTCCTGCAACTTTTGAAGTGAAACCTTTCACTAAAAGTCAAGCGTATATTATTACAGATAAAGAAGCCGACGCCACGTTTGTTAATCTTTTGGGCAACACACATCCTAAGAAAACATCCGTAACGCAAGGCGATTATTTGAACGACATCATCAACAGACTTTGTTTTGCGATGCTGAATGCTCGTTTGGACGAATTAAAAAGCAAACCCAATCCTCCTTTTATTTTCAGTTATACCTATTTAGATGGATGGGCACGCGGTTACGAAAACTTTACTGCTCTTGCTATGTGTAGCGAAAAAGGAATCAAAGAAGCCGTGCAGGCTTTAGTGGCAGAATGTTTACGGGTTAAGAAGTTTGGATTCACCGAAGACGAATTGACTCGTGCAAAAGCTCAAGTTTTGTCAGATTATGAAAAGAAATATAACGAACGTGAAAAAACCGAATCAAATCGTTTGGTTGGCGAATATGTGAATAATTTCCTCAATCAAGAACCTATACCGGGAATTGAATGGGAATATAATTTCGCAAAGAGCAATTTAAATAAGATCGCTTTGAAAGATTTTGATGCTATCCGTA
Source organism: uncultured bacterium (assembly GCA_903862465.1). Classification (GTDB taxonomy): domain Bacteria; phylum Bacteroidota; class Bacteroidia; order Bacteroidales; family CAIWKO01; genus CAIWKO01. Next base: position 6,765 of record CAIOYH010000113.1, read on the forward strand.
ACAAAATTGATATAGGCGACAACTATTTCAGCTATGTCACCACGAAAACTTCCGACGGTTTGCCCACCAATGCACAATACAATCAATGGATAGACGAAGCATTAAAAAGTCCCGTAACTGCTTATCAGGAAAAGAAAATTGCTTCTAAACTGTTGACCAAAGAACCTGTGGCAGGAACTATTCTGAAAACCGACAAGAACGACAAATTGGGAACCACTACCTACACTTTGAGCAATGGTGCCATCGTTTGTATCAAACCAACCGATTTCAAAAACGATGAAATTTTGATTAAAGGAAGTAAATTTGGCGGATTTAGCGCTTACACTGGCGGCGATTATCAAAGCGGACAATTCTGCAACAATGTGGTGGATGAAATGGGATATGGCTCTTTTTCCTCTACGGATTTGGACAAATTCCTTTCTGGAAAAAATGTAAAAATATCTCCTGTTGTTGACACCTACACCGAATATATCACCGGCAACAGCACCATCAAGGATTTGGAAACGATGTTCCAACTCTTGTACCTGAAATGTACAGAGCCTCGCATGGATCTTGAAGCATATAAATCATTCGTAACTCGTTCCAAACAACAATTGGAATTGACCAAACAAAACCCTGAAAACTTGTTTGCCGACACCGTATATAATCTGCTTTATCAAGGTAATGTACGTGCACATCAAATTGAAAGTCCTTCAGATTATGACAAAATTAATCTCGACCACGCTGTGGCATTTTATCTTGACAGAATTGGCAACCCATCTGGCATGTATTACACCATAGTAGGTTCGTTCACCGAACAACAAATCTTGCCATTAATCATGAAATATATCGGCGGCTTGCAAGCTAAGGCTTCCAAAGCTACTTACAAAGATCTTGGCATGAATATCGTTCAAGGCAAACACAGCTACACCCTACGCAAAGGCAGCGAACAAAAAGCTATGCTGACACATTATATCACAGGTGCTGCTGCTTACAATCCCGACGATAGTTTCTGGCTCGGACAATTGAACAGTGTGTTGAACAACAAAATAACCGACACCATCCGCGAAAAAATGAGTGCTATCTATGGTGGAGGTATCTATGGCTCTATCGCCAAATATCCTAAGGAAGAATTTATTTTGCAATCCTATTTCCCATGCAGCCCCGACAATATCACCAAAGTGGATTCAGCTTTCAGGAGTTTGATTGAAGGTTTGAAAAAAGCGGGCGGCATCACCGAAAAAGATTGGACTAGTGTACGCGAACCTGCATTGATTAGCTACAAAGTGAACATCAAGAAGAATCAATTCTGGTTAAATCAACTGCAAGCTGCCTATCTGAATGGTGTTGACCCTAATCGTATCCTCACTGTGGAAGAACGCTTGAAAGCTATCACGCCCGAAAAACTGATAGAAATTGCCAAACGTTTCTATTCCACTCCTAACATCTTTACAGGCGAATGGTTGCCCGAAGTTAAAAAATAATAGCTCACGGTTAAGCTTAGCTTAATGCTATTTAAAAAGCCCGCTGATTTGTTTCGGCGGGCTTTTATTATTTTAGATTTATTATTTTAGATTTGAAGAGTTTGGTGATAGTTATAATAAGGGAAATAAATCCCCACAAATTACAATTAATAACAAACAAACATCGTTTACTTACTAAAGGTTCCTTCCATTAAATTTATGCTATTATGAAAAAATCAATTATTTTTTCGGTATTCTTGTTGTTTCTTTTCGCCTCAAGTTCTTATGCACAAAAAGAAAGTCCATTTACGTATTACTATGACACGGAAGATGCGCATGTTGATTTTAAGAATTTTATCATCGACAGCAACACCAAATCTTTGGTCATAACGGGCGTAAACTCGCGAGAAACGCTGAAGGAAATCTTTTCGAACGTTATTAAAAAAGATAATATCGAAAAGATTGAATTTAATGCTTACTCAGGCAAACTTATACCCGCCAACATCATTGCGTTTAAGAATCTGAACAATCTATCGGTGAACAGCAGCCCTACCCTAAACCTTAAAAAGCTTTTTCGACAATTTCATGAACTGAAATATTTCGCCACGCTCAGTTTGGATGATAACGAAAGCGCTGAGATTCCAAGCAATATCAAAAACTTGGAAAGCTTACAAAATCTCTCCATCACCAATTACGATATTGTGGATGCCAACAAACTGTTTGTATGCCTCACATGGCTTCCGAAGCTCCAAAACCTAAGGCTTGCTTCCTGCGGCAATGTGCTGATGGACAGAAGTGTTGTTTTTCCGAAAAGCTTGCAATCTTTAGATTTATCTGACAATTGGTTGAGTTATCTTCCTGCAGAAATTGCCAAAGCCTCGCAACTGCATGCGTTAGATATTACTGAAAACAGCTTCGACGATGCCGATCCTGTGCTCAATTTGATTGAGAATCTACCCTTGGAAACCCTAAAAATAAGCTGTCAAGACAAACGCGATTCGCTCATTTTTACGAGAGCTTTTCCCGCCATGAACTTGGAGCTTAGCATCTATCATGATTTGAAAAATACTAATTTCACTCATAAATCAACAAAAGAACCAAGTGTTCCCATTGTGGACAATTTCTACAGCAAGACGGTGAAACCCACTGTGGGCGATCCTGAAATTGTCAGGAAGAAATACGTGGTTGAGGCGGAACAGCCCCGCAAATTGTACTATCCAAGCGGCACTACCTTTGAAATTCCACAACAGGCTTTTGTGGATGCATCCGGCAAGCCGATTACGGGGAATGTTGACATCTATTATCGCGAGTTCAAAGATATTATTGATATTTTTGCCAATGGCGTTCCTATGGGTTATGACAGTGCGGGACAGAAATATGCTTTTAAAACGGCAGGTATGTTCGAGATGTATGCCGTGAAAGATAACGAACAAGTGTTTTTGGCGCCCGACAAAAAGATTAGCTTCGAATTAGCCGCATTGGATACTGCTCAAGGATATAATCTTTATCGCTTGAATGAAAAGACGGGCAATTGGAACCTGAATGCTCCGCTGAGACGCAATTCTATTAGTCGCGAAGGCAGATACTCTTTGGCGTATAAGCTTTACACACAATTGATGCGTACTGATTTGGACACCACAAGCTTTGAAGATCGCTATGCAGACTCCTCTTATGCAAGAACTATAAAAATCCCTTTCGAATATTTTAAAGGAAAAAAGCGCTTGTTGAATCCGTATTTCAAGTTGAAACGTATGTATAAATATAGTCTCGATAAGGACATAAAGAAGCTTCCGAATTTTATGTTTGATTTGATGAACTATTCAACCTATAGAGAACAAGCTCCTTATAGGGGGTATGTGTGGGCGTATTCGGGTAATCTGACAAAAAAAGATTTCTCTAAGAAATATATAAGTCGGAAGAAATGGACGGATTTGCGGATAAGCTATATGCCAACAGAAAACGTGTTTAGCATCGAACTGAAATCGCCTTCGGAGGTGGTCAGCATGGAGGCTTATCCTATTAAACCATCGTTCACGACGGATACAAAGAAATATCAAAAGACATATACTAAGCTTGATTATCGCTATAACAAAGCCTTGAAGAAGTGTCGCGTGAAGTTTGATAAGCGGATTGAGAAAACTTATGCGGGTTATTTGAAGCGTGCTTGGAATGAGATATATAAGACGATGAGTCCGGCAGAGAAAGCCATGTCGAGAGAGGAATGGATGGATTATGCCCGCAAGAGAATGGCGCTCGAAAAGGATAGTTTGAACCAATTGGCAATGAGTTCGGATAATATCACACGGAGTTTCGAGATTGATGGGTTTGGGATATGGAATTGCGATCAAATCATACGTATGAAGAATCCGATAGAGTTTTTGGCGAGTTTCAAGGATGCGTTTAACAACAAAATCAATACGGCAGAGGTGAATGTGATTGATGGTAGGATCAAAGGTATCTTGTCCTATAGTAATCTTAACTTTATTAAGCAGAAAATTGCTATGGACCCCACCTCCGAAACGGCTATGTTTATCATAAAAGAGAATGGGGAGTTTGCTTTTGTGGATAAAAATACGGTGAAAAACACCGTTTCAGCCACAGACGCTAAAGGCGATTATACTTTCACGGCATACGAAATTGATCCTATGCTGTTGTCAACGGGGGAATTGAGGAAGAAGTTGGGGTTTGAATAGCGGGGGGATGAATGCTACCTAAACATTGATAACGATCGTTTTTCAATGTACAGTTTTGTTTTTGTGGAATGCGAATTTATCGGTGTGGAATGCGAATTTATCGGTGTGGAATGCGAATTTATCGGTGTGGAATGCGAATTTATTTGTGTGGAATGCGAATTTATTTGTGTGAAATGCGAATTTATTTGTGTGGAATGCGAATATATTAGATTGATATGCGATAGCTCCATATCTACATATATAAATATAAATGCATAGAAATTGGATGTTTATTTTACTTTATAAGATAAAATATATTTGTAAAGTTTATCAGGCTATATATCTGATATTGTATTTATTAAATCTATCTATAATTATCTATCTAAAATATATATTAGAAAAAGCTTGCATACGTCGCATAATTAAACTATATTTGCACCCTCTTTTAGTTATTAACCTTTAATATTTTTTGATATGATAATGAAATTAGCATACATCGCAAATTTTAGTAGAGCTGTCAAGGCTAAATTTATCGCTTTTAAATCTGATTTAATTGCTTTTGATGAATCGTTTGATGATCCATATATTACAGATATATTTGATGCTAAGCTTGAAGATGCTGAGGATATAATTTTGCCAAGAAGTAAACAAGATCAGAATGAAGCTGATACGGATATTCGTAATAAATATATGGATAATTTGGTTCCGATTTTAAAAGAGTTAAGGTATCGGGTAAAAAAAGGAATACAAAGTGGAGATATTGTGGTTGGTTTGGCGAGTTTTGGAATAGGTCCTTTTTTGAGAAGTATAACTCAACATAGTATAGGTGAATTTCATTTGGCATACGGAGTTTGTTTTGCGCAAGTTACTCTTTTTCATACGGTTTTAGCAGAGCTTGGGTTTGATGCTGCTAAAGTTACAAGTATTAAAACGAATCATGATTTGGCGTGGGGAATGGAGGATACGAAAATTACATTAGCAGAAGAAATAACGGAATTGAGTGAGGGAAATGCAGCGATTGTTCAGCGGTGTTTGGATGAGGATCAAAATGTTATAGATGGTTTGCGGGCTATGGCGGAAGCAAGCGGGAATGTGAATTTGAAGAAGGAGGCTACGGTGAATGCTATTTTGCGGAGTTTGAATTATATGCCTGTTAGAAAGCCTTATAATCGTTCGATTAAGCCTGGTGCAAGTATAGTTTTGCATACGGAATTTGTGGCAAAGAATATTTTGCAGTTGACTCTTTTGACGGATGTTAAGGTGGTGATTGGTTTGTGTGCGTTGAAGAGTGATGTGGTTATGCTTGGTACTGAGTTGCCTTTTAATGAGGAGTGGGAAGGAAAGAAGAAGGATTTGTTGGGCAGTGGGAGGTTTATTAAGTTGACGAATTGTGATACGCATAAGAAGGCGAAGGTTCGGTGTTATTATGTGAATGTGTAAGTTAGTGCGAAGTTACAAATTTTTCATAACAGGGAGGGAAGGTGCAAAATTCGCATAATAAATGGCACATAATATCACCCCTTCGGGGTTTTTGGATGCTGTTGTATTTTTGCTATAATAATGTCATCCCTTCGGGATTGATAAACTTGTTGGGTGAGTTCTGCTTTGGTTTTTATATTTCGCCCCTAAAGTGGCTTGGGAGGGTGTGGGGATGGGTTTTTACCCTGACCTGACAGTCAGGGCTATCATATTACGCCCTTTCAGGGCTAAAGGTATGGTTTATTTAAGAGTCCAAGGGATAGCTAGGTGGCACGCGCGCAAGGGATTGGAACGGAAAGCCCACAGGGGCGTTATTCAGCCCCGAGGACTTGGAGAGGAAAGCCCGACCCCCCGATTTTCTCGGGGGGATGCGCCCAAAAGAAGATCCAAGTCCCAAGATCCAAGATCCAAATTCCAAGAACTAAATTCCAAGATTTAAATCCCAAGATCCAAATATCAAATACCAAGGTCTAAATACCTTTTTCTAATGCTTTTTGCCTATTTCAAATAGGTGTCGAGCCAACGGAAGAATTCGCGTTGCCAAAGGACGGCGTCTTGGGGTTTGCTGACGAAATGTGTTGCGTTGGGGAAGAAGAGGAACCGGCTGGGGATGTTTTGGAGTTGGGCAGCGTCAAAGGCTTGCATGCCTTCGGTGTAGGGGATGCGGAAGTCGTTGCCGCCGTGGATGACCAATATGGGTGTGTCCCATTTGCCGACAAATTTGTGAGGGGAGAATTCGTAGCTTTTGGGTTGGGGGGATTTCCAATAGGGACCGCCTAAGTCGTGATTGGCAAACCATAGTTCTTCGGTGGTGCCATACCAACTTTCGAAGTTGAACATGCCGCAATGGGCAATGAAGGCTTTGAAGCGATGGTTGTGGTTTCCGGCAAGCCAATAGACAGAGTAGGCTCCATAGCTGGCACCGACGGCGCCGAGTTTGTCGGCATTGACGAAGGGTTCTTTGGCGAGGGAGTCAATGGCAGATAGATAATCGAGCATGTTTTGTCCGCCATAGTCTTGGGCGATTTCGTCGTTCCACGCTTGTCCGAAACTTGGCAAGCCGCGGCGATTGGGGGCGACGATGATATAGTCGTTGGCAGCCATCATCTGAAAGTTCCAACGATAGGAGAAGAACTGACTTACGGCGCTTTGGGGTCCGCCTTGGCAGTATAATAAGGTGGGGTATTTTTTTGTTTTGTCGAAGTTGGGGGGATAAATTACCCACACTAACATTTTCTTTTTGTCGGTGGTGGTTATCCAACGTTCTTCTACCCTGCCCATGGTGATGTTGTCGAGAATGGCTTTGTTGGTGAAGGTGAGTTGTACTTCGTTGGTCAATCCTTTGAGGGCATCGAGACGATAGATTTCGGAGGGTTTGGACATGGACATTTGGACGCCTAACATGAGTTTGCCATCGGCAATGAGTTCGGTGTAGTCGTGAACGCCTGTGGTGAGTTGTGTGATTTTTTTGGCAGCTACATCGGCACTGAAGATCTGACAAGTGGCATTGGTATAACTTAGGAAATAAATGAATTTGTTATCATCGCTCCAACGCATATTGGTGGCGCCTTCGGGGAAGCTTTCGCTGAGATCGGTCATGGTTTTAGCTTTAAAATCATAGACCATCAGGCGTTTTTTGTCGGATTCGTAGCCTGGGGTTTTCATGCTGCTCCACGTTAGTTTGGTTCCGTCGGGAGAAAAAACAGGGTCTTGGTCGTAGCCGAGCATACCGTCGGTGAGGTTGGTGGTTTGGTTGGTTTCTACATTGAAAAGATAGATGTCGGAGTTGGTGCTGAGGGCTTCGGCTTTACCGTTGAGTTTGCGGCAGGTGTAGGCAATGGTTTTTCCATCGGGACTCCAAGCGATTTGTTCTAAGCCACCATCGGGGGTCAAAGGGGAATCAAAACGTTGGTCTTTCATGATGTCTTGTGGACCTGAAACTGCGCCGTCAGCATAGTTAGCAAGGATAATATGGCTATAGGAATAGTCGCTCCAACTGTCCCAATGGCGATAGAGCAAATCGTCAATGATGCGGGCATCGGCTTTGGGCAAATCGGGATACATGTCGGTGACGTTTTTGTCGAGTTTGATGTCTTGGAGGTAGAATATATGCGTCATGTCGGGGGCATAAGCAAAGCCATTGATGCCGCCTTCGACCTTGCTGACTTGTTTTTTGCCGGAGCCATCGGGATTCATTTCCCATAGTTGGGATTCGCCACTTTCGGAAGAGAGGTAGGCGATTTTCTTTCCATCGGGACGCCACACGCCGTTGTATTCACCGGAAGGAGAGTTGGTGATGTTCACCGGAGTTCCTCCCGTGACAGGAATGACAAACAAATCGCGGTTGCCTTTGTTCTCGGTCAGATTATAATAGGTGGTGCCATAGAGTATGGTCTTTTTGTCGGGAGAGAGTTGAATGTCGCCGACGCGACCAAACTTCCACATCAGTTCGGGCGTCATACGATTTTGAGAAAAGAGATTCATGCTCAACGTTAAAAGAACGATGAACGAAACAAGGTTTTTTTTCATAGCAATAGTGATTTAGTGAAATTATTAATGTGATGTTTTGTCAAGGCGGTTCATGCCTTCCACGGCTTTATCGTAGTTGACTCTAATTTTTAAGGCTTGCTGATAGTCAGCGCGGGCGCTTTTGATGTTGCCCATCTTCTCGTAAGCAAAGCCACGGTTGAAATAGGCTTCAACATAGTTCGCGTCGCATTTGATGGCATCGGAGAAATATTTGATAGCATCCTCGTAGGAGCCTAATTCAACCAAATAAATATATCCGATGTTGTAGTGGGCATATTTATAGGTAGGGTCAATTTGAATTATGATGGTGTATTTCGCAATGGCTTTTTGGAAGTCGCCGACTTGCTGATAGAACAAAGCCAAGGCGTATAGGGCTTCGATGCTTTTGGGGTTCAAATTCAAAGCATTGTTGAAATAGTCAATAGCCAAAGCACTGCGTTTGACCGAATACATCAAACCCAATTGCATATAGGCATGGAAGTATTGTTGATCTTTCTCTATAGCTTTTTCAAAGCTCTTGACGGCTTTCAAAGTGTCGCCCACATCTTTCAATGCCATGCCACGAATGAAATCGGCTTTTGCATTCAAATTATCAATCTTTTGCGCCTTGTCAATAAATTCAAAGGTCTTTTTATAATCCTTTTGATAGAAATATAATTCGGCGAGCTTCAGCAAGGCTTCTGCATCATTCGGATTCAGCTCGCAGGCTTTGTTCAAAGCATCCAAGCAATTCCTGAGTTTTCCTGTAGCAAAAAAGACATCCGACAAGGTGCGCATATAAGCAGAATTCTTCGGGTCTAAGGTGATAGCTTTGTTCACATCCGAGAGTGCTTTGTCGGGGTCTTTATTTTGAAGATACCAAGCGGCTCTTTGGTCGTAGAGTTTAGGGTCTTTAGGATTCTCGGCGATTTTCTTGTTTAAGGCATCCAAAGTAACTTGTAGGGAATCAGGTTTCGTGGTACTTTCTGTCTCATTTTTTTTGTTTCCTCCGCAAGCAACAATCAAGACACAAATCAGCAGCAAGAAAGCGTTATTGATAATTTTCATACCGATGGAATCGAATTATTTGAGTTTCTCTCTGATGAGCAATTCGATTTCGTCGGCAAGTTCTGTATTATCTAACAAAAGTGATTTCACGGCTTCTCTGCCTTGTCCAAGTTTGGTTTCATTATAACTAAACCAAGAGCCGCTTTTCTTGATAATTTCTTTGTCAACTCCCAAATCAATAATTTCTCCAATCTTGGAAAAGCCTACGCCATAAACAATGTCTAATTCGGCTAAACGGAAAGGTGGCGCTACTTTGTTTTTCACCACTTTCACACGAACACGGTTGCCAACGATGTCTTCACCTTCTTTGATTTGATTTATTTTACGAATATCAATACGAACTGAAGCATAAAATTTCAAAGCATTACCCCCCGTGGTGGTTTCAGGATTGCCAAACATCACACCAATCTTTTCGCGCAATTGGTTGATGAAGATACAGCAACAGCCTGTTTTGCTAATAGTAGCCGTGAGTTTACGCAAAGCTTGGGACATCAAACGGGCATGCAAACCCATTTTAGAGTCGCCCATTTCGCCATCAATCTCGCTTTTCGGCGTGAGGGCTGCCACGGAGTCAATCACGATAATATCTATGGCGCCCGAACGTATCAGGTTTTCGGTGATTTCTAAGGCTTGTTCGCCATTATCGGGTTGCGAAATCAAAAGGTTTTCGATATCCACGCCCAATTTGCGGGCATAGGTGCTATCGAATGCATGTTCAGCATCAATAAAAGCTGCAATGCCGCCTTTCTTCTGCGATTCAGCAATAGCATGCAGGGCTAAGGTTGTTTTGCCCGAAGACTCAGGTCCGTAGATTTCAATCACTCTACCTTTTGGGAAACCGCCCACTCCCAAAGCTATATCAATGCCGATGGAACCTGAGGAAATAACATCAATAGATGAATCGGGCTTGTCGCCTAATTTCATGATAGTCCCTTTTCCGTAACTTTTCTCGATTTTGTCGAGGGTAAGCTGCAATACTTTTAATTTTTCACTATTGTTGTTTGCTTCTTTTTTAGAATCAACTTCTTTTGCCATAATGTATATGTTTTATATTTTAATATTCAGTTCACTTAGAATTTGTTGCGCATGCTCAGCGTTCTTCACTTTTTCGATAACAGCTTCAATGATGCCTGTTTTTGATATCACGAAAGTGGTTCTATTGATGCCATCAAAGGTCCTGCCCATAAATTTCTTGGGACCCCAAACGCCATAAAGATTGATTATCTTTTTATCCGTATCGGCAATCAAGGGAAAGGGCAATTTGAAACGCGAAATAAAAGCCTGATGGGAATTCTCATTATCAGCACTCACGCCAATAACAACAAAGCCTTTATCAAGCAATAAAGCATGGTTATCACGCAAATTACAAGC
>CAIOYH010000114.1 GCA_903862465.1 uncultured bacterium
AAAACCATTCCGCCCCATGGCGTAATCTCTTTATTGGTAAAGGATATATCAAATTCCATAACTCATTTTTTCCTAATGCTACGCATTAGGATTTTGATGCAAAAATAATCATTTATTTTCTATTGCGGAATTTGGGTTTAAACTCTTTTTTCAAACAACTTATCGAATGCTTCAACATGGTAATCTTTTTTGCATTATGCATTTTCGGAACTATCTCTTTAAGTTCTTTACGCTTTTCTTCATAATCGTGAATCAACGCAAGTGCATTAAAATCCAATTCAAATACTTCTTTGAAGGTTGTTAAAATTTTCTCAGATGACCAAGTGTCAATGTCTTCCATCACCAACTTCCCCCAATTATCATCGAGACTGATAACGAATGAGTCCCCTAAAATAATACCTGGTAAAAGCATTATATGAGCATAAAAGGTTTCATAGAAAATAAATGTACGGCTGTCGTAATAACATATCTTCATAATAGGATGGTTTTAATCATCTTCATCAGTCATGTCAACTTGATTGTCGGGGTGCACCTCAAGATACAGAAACATTTGCGTTGACATCAGATTGATATGACGTCCAATGCGATTGCGCACCTCCGAAGCCACATAGGGTTCAATAATGTTCATAATTTCAAAATATTCAATCAGCATGTCGGCAGTACTAATGCCAATGAATAGCTGCGAGCGCGTGTCCTTTTCATTTTGCTTCATCAGATGACTCAAATAGAGGCTATCGTCAAGGGATTGCTGCAGGGGTGTTTGAAGCGGCAGCAAACGTACTCGACATAATTCCTTGATGCGTTCGAGGTTCTCAGGAACGTATTCCATTTCGGAGAGCTCTGTTCTCAATTGATTGAGATGCGTATTGAATTCTTTTAGCGCAGGCTGAAGTTCGTTGCGGGTATATTTGATTTGCTTGTAAGGCATTTCTATAGCGATCGGAATTTTTATAAACGGAATTTTAATGAAATCTTTACCATCGTCTTGCGTTTCTTCTAAGGTCATAGCATCAAAGTGGTTGTAGAGAGTTTCATCAAAACCAAGCCAATATTCTCGATTCAGAATCGCATCGCAAATAGGTTGAATGTAAGGGTCTTCGCTTTTTTCGCTAGAAAATAAATCCATGAATGGAACGCGCAAGATGTTTTCCTGATGAAATGGTAGTAGTTCCTTAGCGAGATAGTTTTCCATCAAGCCTTCGTAATACTCTTTGACTAATTGTTTGTAATATTTAATACACTGTTGGAAGCCGTTTATAACATATAAATCTTCTTTTGTTTTGTGTTTCATTTGCTTCACTTTTTTTATCAAAGGAAGCAAAGCAATATTGATGTCAATCCTAGCTAATGATTCATTATCCCGATACCATATCAGTTTAGAGAGAGCTAAAAAGTCTTCGTGGGATATCTTTTCATAGTTGATATTAAACATATACGATTCATCATCGAGCATAATAAAACTGACGCTATTGGCAATAAAAATGTAGGAACGCAAATTGATATACTTCCTGGCGCGGTCCTTTTGTTCTTTACTTTTATCAAAAATATTTATATCCATCTTCAACTTATTTTTACTGTGTTAAACTTACCTCCTATTTTTTCTCGAATCAATTTCATCAGTCTTCGTGTCTTTGTGTCTTAGTGTCTTCGTGCCGTTTTTCTTCACAAAATCATTAGCTTATGCTTTCATCTTTATACCTATATATATAATAGCAATCCCAAATTTTTCTTTCTCATCCTAATAACGTCCAACCCGATGCTCAGGATGCACATCCTGAAAGAAAAACATTCGCGTTGCCATCAAATCTATCTGTTTGTAGAGCCGTTCGCGCACTTCGGTAGCCACATAGGGCGCAATAATCTTAAAAATCTCCAAATAATCAACTAGCATTGCATTGGAGGCAACGCCAAGGAAAAGTTTCGAGCGGGTGTCTTCTTGAGATTGATTCCGCTGATGACTCAAATAGATGCTGTTGTCAATAGCTTGTTGCACAGGCACTATATGATCAAGGATTTTCTCTCTGCATAAGTTTTTAATCTTTGGGATATGCTCCAAAACAAATGGAATTTTTGCTAGTTCGTCCGAGAGTTCGCTCAGATGCGCCTTAAAGGGTTTAAGGGTGGTTTGCAAATCGTTGCGTGTGTATCTGATTTTGTCGTAGGTCAACTCTTCTGCAACGGGAACATCCCAAAGGGGAATCTTAATAAAATCACCCTCATCGTCATCTTCATAATTTAGCGTCGTAGCGACATATTCCTTCATCAGAATCTCATCGAAACCCATGATTTGTTTTCGATGCAGAATGGTTTCGCAAATGGGCTGAATGTAATCGTCTTCCTTTTTGGGGTCAGGAAATAGGCTTAGAAGGGGAATGTTCCAGATTTTATCCTTAACGAAAGGCAGCAAGTTCGTAACGCTATAATGTTCCATACCATCACGAAACACTTCCTTGATATTACGCTTTATATCAAACAAATGCTCTCTATACGTGCCTAGAACCCATAACATTTTTTTATCCTTATGCTTCTGATTCTTCGTTTTCTTAACTAAGGGCATCAGACTCTTAAAATCCTCAATAGCTGCGTGAAACTCCTCATCATCATAGTTAGCAAGTTTCCCCATTTCGAATGTCATTTCATCCGAAATTGTGTCAATATCTAGGTTATGCACATTTGAATCAAAGTCTCTTGCAGTAAACGTAATCGATTCAGCTATAAAAATATAAGACCGAATCTGAACGAACTTGCTGTCGTATCTGATAAGAGATTCCATGCCATCAAAGATATTTATATTCATCTCAAACTCATTTTTACTACGTTAAACTTAATTCCTATTGTTTTTCGAACCTTTCTAGTTGGTCTTCGTGTTTTTGTGTCTTAGTGTCTTCGTGTTGCTTTTTGTCTTTATCACTTTCGGAATGGGTTTCAAATCCTTACCTATATATTAAGTATTCTTTGGAAGTTGTTCCGTTTCATCTTCTTCAGGCACAAACCACTGCGTAGGATGCACCTGCTGATAGAAAAACAATCGCGTTGACTCCAAATCCATTTGTTTCGCAAGCCGATCGCGCACTTCGCTAGCCACGTAGGGCGCGATAATTTCGAATGCCTCCAAATAATCAATCAGCATGTCGCTCGAACTAATGCCAAGATAGAGCTTCGAGCGGGTGTCGTCTTGCGATTGATTCCGTTGATGACTCAGATAGATGCTGTTGTCAATAGCTTGCTGCACAGGCGTTACATATTCAAGGATTTTCTCTTCACATAGTTTCTCAATCTCAACGAGATTCTCCGTCACAAATTGAATTCCGTTGAGTTCTTCTTTCAATTCGTTCAGATGAGCCTTAAAGGGCTTCATTGCCGTTTGCAAATCGCTGCGCGTATATTTGATTTTATCCACGGGCATTCCCTCGTCAACCGGAACATCCCAAAGGGGAATCTTAATAAAATTGCAATCAATGTCAACCGCATTATCGAAGGTCGCACCCGCAAATTTCTCAATCAAAATCTCGTCAAAGCCCATGAAATCTTTTCGATTCAGGATGCTGTCGCAAATAAGTTGAATGTATTCATCCTCTTTGTTGGTTTCGGAAAATATATTGGTATTGGCAATGTTCCAAATTTTTTCTTCAATGAAAAGGCGTAAGGTAATAACTTTATTGAATCTCATGCTTCCCTCCATTTGCAAATTGATACCGCGCCGTAAATCAATAAGTGCTTGTTTAAAGGAGCCAAGCGCGTATAAAGCATGTTTATCTTTGTGTTTCATGGCTCTCCTTTTCTTCATTATTGGCAGCGTTTCTTCAAGAACCAACATCATGGCTTTAAACTCGTCATTCCCTCTTAACCAATGCTTCCCGACAGCCACTGCCATTTCATCCGACATAGCTTCAATATCAATTGCAAACATAATAGTATCAACATCGCGTGTTGTCAATGTTACCGTGTCAGCTATAAATATATAAGACCGCAGGTGAATAAACTTACTATCGTAATTAACCACAGAATCAGGACTATCAAATATATTCATATTCATTTTCAACTCATTTTTATTACGTTAAACCTAAATCCTTCTTAGTTTTCGCTCAGCCGAATCCATTTCCGTTTCGCCACCGAAATCTTGATACAAAATTAGATATTTTTTTAATTCATATAAGGATCTTTACGAAAAAAAAATTGAGAGAGGAAAGGTTGGGATATTCTTTTTGATTAAATCTTCATCAGTTCTTTGTACAACATTTGGGTGGGCAGACCCATCACATTATAAAAAGAACCTTCGATATGCTCGATGCCTATATAGCCAATCCATTCTTGAATGCCGTATGCACCAGCTTTATCAAACGGTTTGCAGGTTTCGATATACCACTCAATTTCTTCGAGAGTCAATTGGCGGAATTTCACTTTTGATTCGGCAAAGAAAGTGTGTTGAAGCGTGTTAGTTTTAATGCAAACACCCGTAAAAACTTCGTGAGTTTGTCCCGATATTTTTGAAAGCATCTTCACAGCTTCTTGAAAATCCTTAGGTTTGTTTAGAACTTTATCATTCAGCCAAACAATGGTGTCAGCCGTGATAATAAGGCTTTTTTCACCAAACTCATTAGCATTGAATGCAGTCGCTTTCAGTTGCGCAAGAAAAAGAGGAATTTCCTCCCGAGTCAGATGAGACGGAAAAGTTTCTTCCACTTCACGAATAATTACATCGAAGCTTAAGCCAAGCCCGGCAAGAAGTTCTTTGCGTCGCGGGGAAGCCGAAGCTAATATGATACGATAATCTTTAAGTTTTTGATTTAATATCATGAGATAAAAAGCTTTTGAATATAAATAGAAATCAATGTCCGATGAAGCAGGTTGCTTTTTAGATGCATTTTATGGAAGTTTCGAAGGTTAGTAAGCTTAGGTATTTCTTAGTATTCTTAGTGTTTAAATGGTTTAAAGTATCTTCAAAAGTCACCATCCTTCTCCCATTCAATTTAAAAATTGATAGAAAGCATCTGCGTGGAAAGTAAACCCGCAAGCATCATTATCTTCAGAAAATTACTGAGAAAATGATACTGCGATTTCTCTTTAGCCTTCATCAACATCACCAAAAAATAAACGAACATGATTTGTAAGACAAATAAATATATTGCAGTCGTAGGAAAATCCTCATATAATTGAAACTGCGCCAAAGCTAAGAGAAGCATCGTGAAAATACTTATCCAAAAAATGATTTTGCGGGCTTTGTGTTCGCCCAAACGAACAGTAACAGTGTCGTAACCCTTCATTTTATCCATTTCGCAGTCCTCAATATCGCCTACCATTTGTCGAATAATCGTTATGAAAAAAGCCAAAATTGCCATGCCGCCCACCAAAACCGATATAATCATGAAACAATTGATTGCCGCCACAAACACCAAAGGGTCGGACTTAATTGCAAAGAATTGAAACAGCCACACAACCAATATGGCATAAGCCACAACCAACCCAATCACAATATTACCGGTCAGAAATAGCCGTTTATACTTTAAAGAATAGTAGAAAAGCGCCAAGGAAATAACCAAAGGCAAAAAGCCCAACTTGAAATTCCCCACGCGAAAGGCGCAATAAAATCCCATCAAACAGGCAATCGTGTTGAGCACCATAGAAATCATATATTTCTTTTTCTTAGAGATGATGTTGGCAGCCGTATCTTTATTTGAAGGGTCGGCAATCGTTATATCATAATAATCAAGGATAGCATAGCCAGCAGCAGCCAGCAGCATATTGCTCAAAACGAACACGGCAAAATCGAAATGCGATACGACGATGTCATAATTGCTCAACAAAAAGATGGGGCGTATCAAATAATACAGCACCAAGTATTGAGTGAGAATCAGAAGCATTAAGTTAATGGGGCGAAATAATTTTATATAAGCTTTCATGAGTTAGAATTTCTACAAAAATACAGAAAATAATAAACGTTGCCGTAATAAAAATATTTTAATCAATTCTGCGAAGACGCAATGGTGCAAAAACATGAACAAACCCCTTCCCTAGAAATTATAAGGCATCCAATTTGACCATCACATCTTTTCATTTTTCCCCTTTCCTGCATTCCCCTTCTTTTTCGCGCCCGTTTTTGGTTTGCGTTTCGGGGCGTCATAAATAATATAGTCGTTGTAGCGCGCCGGGTCGGTTTTGAAAAACAGGTCTTTGCCGATGTTGCACAGGCGGAGCATTTCTTTGTAGATCAAATTGCCTTTCAAAATCCTGTCTTGCGTTTGGATGTCGCGGGCGCCCACGGCGGCGAGTTGGTGGTCAATGGCGTCTTCAAAAATCGCGTCTAAGTTGTTGATGTTATCAATTTTTTCCTGCGTAAGTCCTTCCGAGGCGAGGTCGGCAAGCTGTGCGGGGGTATACATCCGCACTGCGCGAGCCAGGCGATGCAGTGTTTCGTCCGAATTTTGATTTAAGCGGTCGAATTTATAGATTCTGTACTTAAAACTCCGTATTCCCCACTTGTTTTCAACCATATTTCTGTGCGTTCTAATCGCTACGCGGAGGTCTTCAGCCTTTTTGTTGCGTACTTCCGTGGCTATGATGACATTTCCAAGCATTTGAGCATCGTCGGGAAGGCTATCGAACGCTTCAATCATCTCTTCGAAAATGTTTAATCTTACTAATGTAACACCTCGCGTTATATAAAAATCAAAATCTCTCATTACGCAATCCGTAACTCCTATTGCTTTTCTCCTAAGCGATGTATCGGCAAAGGTATAATTCCTTTGTAATTCTTTTTTCTGAGTCATAAAGATGTTTTTGTTTGTTTGGATAAATGCAAAAGTACTATTTTTTTATGTAAAACAAATT
>CAIOYH010000115.1 GCA_903862465.1 uncultured bacterium
CACCATAAACAATCCCAATATATCCGCTTTAGCTTCTTCGAAAGCCGAATAGGTGTCTTTCAGCGCATCGCGGACGCTGCCTTTGCCTGTGATGGTGTTTTTTATGCCCAAACCATGCGCCACTTCATGAAACATCACATTGTTGAAGAAGGCATCGAATTTCACATTTTTCAATTGTGCAGGGTCGGTGAGTTTTTGTGCAATGGGCATCATGATATTGTCGAACTTGGCTTTCATGGTGTTTTTCAACTGCAAACGGCGCGAACCTTTTTTCAACTGCACCTGTTCGTCGTTGGGCAGGTTGATGGCAATGGTTTTGCTGCCTGCATTGCAATCGCCTGCATAATAGATAGCATCATACACACCCAAATCAGAAGAAGTGCCCGGGACTTCTTTTTTGTATTTGGCATCCACAGGCAATTGTTTTTGCAAATCGGGAAGCTGCGCTATGAACTTATCGAGTTTCTTGCTCCAATCCATATCCTTCACCAACACAAAAGCTTCGAAAGCCGCTTTGTATTCAAACAAAGCATCTTCATAATTTTCTATAGGTCCCACGACCATATCAATATGATTAGTTTTCATGTCCATCCAAGCCATATCGCTCGGTTGATAATTGCTGGTGAGCAAGGCTTCGGCACGCAGCGTGAAATAGTTTTTCAAGCCTGCATCTTCCGAAAGTTCAGCAGCTTTCTTCAGCAAATCAGCCGCTTTGGTCAATTGTTCTTTATATTGATCATGATACCAAATCACTTCCAAATTGTTCCTATCATCGCGACGCAGCACCGTGTAGAGACTTTTCTTATCTTTACCATCAAATTTCTCGAACTCCTCTTTGGTCATATCCTTGGGATAATAATTGGCTCCCAAAGGTTTCTTGCCGTATTTGGCAATGAACGCAGCATTGTCTTCGAGCCTGTCCCACGGACCATAATTGATGATAGCAAATTGTTTGGCAAAATTATTTTGCGTTTCGGCATCATCTTTCAAACTATCCAACAGGGGTTTCTTGTCGCCAAAGGTTTGCAGCCAATAGAGCTCGTCCATAATTTTGGCAACATCTATCAGCACCAACACCAA
Source organism: uncultured bacterium (assembly GCA_903862465.1). Lineage (GTDB taxonomy): Bacteria > Bacteroidota > Bacteroidia > Bacteroidales > CAIWKO01 > CAIWKO01. The sequence continues at coordinate 1,081 of CAIOYH010000115.1, forward strand.
TTGTTTTTCTTTGTCGTTCAGTTTGCTCATATCGGTGGTGAGTTTCACCCTGACATATTCATTCACTTTGGATTGCATAATAGAATCTTCTTTGGTTAATTTGTTTTTGTTTTCTTTTTTATTCGCGCCGCAGCCTTGCATCAATATGACGGCGAAGGCGATAAGGCTCACTACGAGTGTAAATTTTTTCATGGCTACAGGTTTTTGTTTTACATACTTTTTAAAAACACTTATTTTGATTTATTATTTTATAGAACGATAGAAATGCGGAATTTTCTTGTGTTTGAATCTCTCATTTTTGAAAATGCAAATTTACAAAAAAAACATTTATGTGTGGAATAAAATTATTATAGAGAAAGTGTCAAAATGCAAATGACATTTATTTATGGTCATTACATTGTTAATAAGCAATCATTCGTGGGCATACTCGACTGCACCAGGAGGCGGGAACCTTGGAAATTTGGATCTTGGTATTTGGATCTTGGTTCTTTCTTTGGGCGCCTCCCCCGAGAAAATCGGGGGGTCGGGC
>CAIOYH010000116.1 GCA_903862465.1 uncultured bacterium
ATTTTGAAAGTAAAGATACGAAAAATTCGTGGTGTGGTTTCGAATCCTACAATAATTTTGCTGATTCCGACTGATATAAACAAAAAAAAACGGACTAGTATGTAGTCCGTTTCATTTCATAAACCAATAAATTTTAGTTTTCTTCTTTCTTTTTGTTGTTAAACAGATAGGCTAACAGCAATCCTGCGCCACCAAAAATCAGGATAGTGCTTGGGTAGATGGCTCCTGTAACTGTTTCGTCGTCAGTTCCCATTGCGCGAACAATAATGAAGGCAACTAAAATTCCCAAACCAATGCCAATAGCCATCAACGCAAAGCGAAGGGTGCCAAAGCCGCTGCCTTTTTTCTTGCGGCTAGGTTCCATGCCTTTTTCGATCATCGCCATACGTTCATCATTTTCGTATTTGCGCAGGAAGATGATGGCTGTGAATCCTCCTAAGAATAAACTGATCGGTACTAAAACTCCAAATAATGTTTCCATAAAATATATTTTTTAAATTGTTTGCCTGTATGACGCCACGCTTTTTGATTTGGTTACAAAAGTGCGAAAAAAAATAATATAAACAGCTATTTTTTTTTGTGAGCGCAATATTTTAAATAATATATGGTATAAATACCTTGTGATTTGTCGATTCCAATGTTAGTCGTTTTTTTAATGCGTTAGTAGTTACACAGAGATTTACAGAGAGAACGGAGATGAACGGAGATGGTCGCGTAATTCGTAATTCGAAAATTCGTAATTCGTAGAGGAAAAGCTAGAAACTTTTTTTATAGAAAACTCACCATACAAGAAATTATTTTTGTACTTTTGTCCATTATTATTTTGAAACGTGTAACCTTTGCCTAAAATGTGGCGTCTATTGTTTTGTGAATATGAACAGCGACGAAATAACTTGGATAAATGATTGTTTGAATGGCGACAGCTATGCTTACAGGAAGTTGGTAAACAAATACCAACACTTTGCTTATACGCTTGCCGTTCGTATCACCAAGAGCGCTGAAGATGCCGAGGAAGTAACTCAGGATGCCTTCCTGAAAGCTTATGCTTCTTTGGCAGGATTCAAAGGTGAATCAAAATTCAGTACATGGTTTTATAAAATCGTGTTGAATTTGGCGATGAGTAAAGTGCGGCGCTGCAAACCAACGCATCAAAACATTGATGATTTGAATTTGCAAACCGTGAACGACAACGATAGTAGTCGTAAAACTGAGCGTACATATTATGTTGAAAAAGCAATAGCTTCCTTACCCGAAGATGAAGCGATTATTGTAACATTGTTTTATATGGAGGACCAATCGTTGGATGAAATATCGAATATAGTGCAATTGAGCTTATCCAACACGAAAGTAAAATTGTTTCGGGCGCGAAAAAAGATGGCAGAGATGCTAAAAAATGAATTAAAAGAAGATTTATACACAATATTATGAGCCATATTAGTGAAGATATTATGATGGATTTTGTGGACGGTAACTTGTTGCCCGAGCAAAAAAAAGCAGCAGAACTCCATCTGCTAGAATGCAGCGCCTGTAAGGAAGAAATTGCTTTGTATAGGTCACTCTCCAACTTGCTTGTTGAAGAGAATATCCTTAAAGCTCCTCCTGCCATGGCGAATCATGTGATGACTCAGGTGGAATTGCACCACAGCATCATGTTGCGCAAAGCGAAAAGCCGAAACTTAGTGATTCGATTTGGCGGTATTATGTTTGCTTTGTTGGCAGCTATCATCGGCCTTGGACTTATATTGAGTCCTTCGGCAGTGGAGGGAACAGGATTTCAAATCCCGCAGTATATTTTGCAAGTAATGAATTATCTGCAGAGTTTGAAAATACCCATCAAAAACCCATCGGTTCTTTATGGTGTTTGTGCCTTTATGATTATATTAGTTGTTGAAAGGGTAGTGAACTCCTTCAGACATCGGAAAGTAACTGCCTAAGTTTGGGTCACTTTTTGGGCGTTGCAATAATAAAATATACGATTACACATATAAGGTGTTCTATAAATTAGATTTTTCGAGGCGGACAAGATTTTTAAAAGCGGAGTTTACTAAGGTAAATGAGCATTTTAAAAATTGAAGTCCAACGCTGAAAAAGCAAGTTATAGAACTCCGTTATCTTCTTTTTACCATTTGTCGCATCTGTCGCATCTGCTGCATAGGGTTTTTGCCTGCTTGATTTATGGAGCGCATCGCTTTGCGGATTTCGTCAAATTGCTTTATCAATCGGTTGACCTCTTGAATACTGTTTCCACTACCCAAGGCAATACGTTTACGGCGACTTCCACTTAGTAGGTCAGGGTTTTCGCGCTCTTTGGGCGTCATAGAACCTACCATAGATTCCATAGTTTTAAAACCATTTTCATCCATTTCAACACCTTTCATCATTTTATCCATGCCGGGAATCATGCCCACCAAATCTTTAATATTTCCCATTTTCTTGATTTGTTGGATTTGTCCCATGAAATCATTGTAGTTGAATTGATTCTTGGCAATCTTCTTTTGCAGTTTGGCAGATTCTTCTGCATTAAATTGCTCTTGTGCACGCTCTACTAAGGAAACAATATCGCCCATCCCTAAGATGCGGTTTGCCATACGGTCGGGATAAAACACATCAATGGCATCCATTTTTTCGCCTAGCCCAACAAATTTGATGGGTTTGTTTACCACCGATTTAATCGTCAAGGCTGCACCACCACGTGTGTCGCCATCCATTTTAGTGAGCACAACACCATCAAAATCTAATTTGTCGTTGAAAGCCTTAGCAGTATTTACGGCATCTTGTCCCGTCATGGAATCCACAACAAACAATATTTCATGAGGGTTTATAGCATCTTTGATGTTGGATATTTCGTTCATCATGGCTTCATCCACTGCCAAACGACCTGCCGTATCAATGATAACCACGTTGTAGCCTTTATCTTTTGCTAATTGAACTGCTTTGCGAGCCAAGGAAACGGGTTTTTTATCCTCCATGTCGCTGAAAACTTCCACCTCCACTTGTTGACCTAAGACTTTCAATTGTTCGATAGCAGCCGGACGATACACATCGCAAGCTACCAACAAAGGACGTTTGCCTTTTTTTGTTTTCAGATAATTCGCCAACTTAGCCGAAAAGGTCGTCTTACCCGAACCTTGCAAACCTGCGATTAAAATGATGGCGGGATTCGATTTTAGGTTGATATCCGACTTTTCGCTACCCATTAAGTCTGCTAGTTCGTCATGAACAATCTTCACCATCAATTGTCCGGGCGAAACAGCACTCAGAACATTTTGTCCTAAGGCTTTTGCTTTGACATCTTCTGTGAAACTCTTAGCAATTTTAAAGCTCACATCGGCATCGAGCAATGCCTTCCTGACTTCTTTTAAAGATTCAGCCACATTAATCTCGCTGATGTGTCCTTGTCCTTTTAATATCTTAAACGCGCGGTCAAATTTCTCACTTAGGTTTTCAAACATTGTAAAATAGTATTTTTAATTCGGCTGCAAAATTATAAAAATCTAGCGTATTATAAGGAAGTTGTTTTAATATATTTGTCAACAACGAATATCAATCATCAATTTACGTCTAAAATTATGTCTTCGGGAAAGACAAATAGGAATTGTTTTCCAAAAAATAATTACTTTTGCAGATTAATTTAAAAATATAGAATTTATGGTACTTATTGATGGGAAAAAGATTTCCGATTTGATTAAAGGCGAAATCGCTAAAGAGGTTCAAGAAATAATTGCAAAAGATGGGAAGATACCCCATTTGGCTGCTGTGTTGGTTGGAGATGATCCTGCTAGCGAAACTTATGTTGGTGCAAAGGAACGTTCGTGCAAGGAAGTTGGTTTTGTTTCTTCTTTGTATAAATACAATGCAACTATCAGTGAAGTGGAGCTGTTGAAAGCTATTGACTTTTTGAACAACGACCCCGAGATTGATGGTTTTATAGTTCAGTTGCCTTTGCCAAAACATATTGACGGGCAAAAGATCATTGAAGCCATAAACCCTGCTAAAGATGTGGATGGTTTTCATCCTGTGAACATGGGCAACATGGTTTTGGGGCTTCCCGGCTATCTTCCTGCAACGCCTTATGGCATTATGCAACTATTGGAACGTTATAAAATAGAAACCGAAGGCAAAAACTGCGTGATACTAGGTCGTAGCAATATTGTCGGTTCGCCTATGAGCATACTTCTTGGTCGTAACACCAATCCGGGGAACTGTACGGTTACTTTATGCCACAGTAAAACAAAAAACTTAACAGAGATAACAAGCCAAGCTGACATTCTCATTGCAGCCATTGGCAAACCTGAGTTTATTACTGCCGATATGGTGAAAGAAGGTGCTGTGGTGATAGATGTCGGTATTCATCGTGTGGTGGATGCTAGCACCAAAACAGGCTTCCGTTTGAAAGGTGATGTGAAATTTGATGAAGTATCCAAAAAATGTTCGTTCATCACGCCTGTACCGGGTGGAGTGGGTCCGATGACGATAGTTGGTTTGTTGATGAATACGCTCAAAGCAGCAAAAAATAAAATCTAAACGTATTGAATCAGCAACAACTTTTGCTTGAAGGCAAGTTACTTCCATTGATGGAAGAGTTTTATAGTCTGCAGGGCGAAGGACATCAAACAGGCAAAGCGGCATGGTTTATTCGTATTGGTGGCTGCGATGTGGGGTGTCGTTGGTGCGATGTGAAAGAGTCGTGGAATGCTGATTTGCATTCGCTCACTGCTGCCGATTTGATTGTGGAGCATGCTATGGAGAATCCCGCTAAAGCCGTAGTGATTACCGGTGGCGAACCGCTGCATTACAATCTCGACTATTTGTGCGAAAAGCTAAAACAAGCAGGAATCCAAACCTATTTGGAAACTTCGGGAAGCGAACCCTTGAGCGGAACGTGGGATTGGATATGTCTGTCGCCTAAGGTTAATGCTCCGCCTTTGTCCGAACTGTTGTCAGGGGCTGATGAGCTGAAAGTGATAATTCATACTGTGGAAGATTTTGAATGGGCAGAGAAACATGCGCAGCTTGTTCGACCGGAATGTAAATTGTTGTTGCAACCGGAATGGAGTCAATATCAAAAAATGATTCAACAGATTGTGGATTACATATTATTGCATCCGAAATGGACTATATCGTTGCAGGCGCATAAGTTTATGCACATACCCTAACGGGAATTTTATTCATTGCTTTTTCATCGTTGGACTTCAATTTTAAAATGCTCATCCCGACTAAAAGTCGGGGCTCCGCTTATCTTGTCCGCCTCGAAAAATCTAATGATTTAAACCCCTTTTCAAATACAATGGAATATTTTTTTGGTAAGCTTATTGCAAGGAAGTTTTGTTGTGTGCAAAATATACACTAAATTTGTCACGTTTTAGTTTTCAATGTAACTTTAACGCGTATTGTCTTTATCACCTATATAATATATGTCCTTATGGCAAAATTGAAATTCTATAGTATATCTCTCACCTTGGTTTTTTGTGTTCAGTTTGGTTTCGCACAAATGAATTATTCAACAAAAAACAAAAAAGCCATCAAGTTTTTTGACACAGCGATGGAAAACTTTCAGGCGAAAGACTATAAAACTTGTGAAACTAATCTGCAGAAAGCTTTGAAAGAAGATGAGCAATTTATAGAAGCTCACATGTTGCTTGGTCAGATTTATGATGAACAGAAACTGTATGAAAAGGCTATTGATGCCTTCAATAATGTGATTGAAATTGACCCTGAATTCTTCCCGAATGTGCTATTTACTATTGCTGATGAAGAGTTTATTCTTGGCAGATATAAAGATTCTAAAGGGCATCTGGAAAAATATCTAACGTTTACCAATATCCCTCCTAAGATAAAGAAGCGTGCTGCTTTTTTGGTTCAATGTTGTAATCTTTCTATTGATTTGATTAATCATCCTGTGCCTTTTGTTCCTTTCAATTTGGGCGACAGCATCAATTCAGAGTTTAGCGAATACTCTCCAAGCCTCACTATTGATGAGCAAACCATGATTGTAACCCGTTTAAGACCTGCTGATAAAAGTACCATCACGGGAAGAAGTTTGGAAGAGGATTTTTATTCTTGTGTAAAGAATTTGGATAGCACTTGGGGCAGGATGCGCCCCGTTGGTCCACCTTTGAATTCGCATGGCAACGAAGGCTGTCCTAGTTTGACGGCTGATGGAAAAATTTTGTATTTCACCATTTGCGACCGGAGCGATGGCATGGGCAGTTGTGATATCTATTATTCTCAACGCATTGGAAAACGTTGGTCGGACCCTATCAACATGGGCGTGAAGGTCAATTCATCGGCATGGGATACCCAACCTAGCATTTCGCCCGACGGTAATATTTTGTATTTTACGAGTTCGCGCCCCGGAACCAAAGGTTATTCCGATATATGGAAAACAAGTAAAGATGAAAGCGGCAATTGGACATCGCCTGTTAACCTTGGCGATTCCATCAATACCGACGGCACGGAACAAACGCCTTTTATCCATTCTGATGGTAAGACTTTATACTTTAGTTCCAACGGTCATCCCGGTATGGGGGGCATGGATATTTTTTATTCGCACATGGATGATAAAGGAAATTGGTCGAAGGCGGTTAACATTGGCTATCCGATAAACTCCGGCGATGCTGACGGCTATCTTTTTGTGAATGCGCGTGGCAACAAAGCCTATTTTGCTTCTGACAAATATGGCGGCAAAGGCGGTTTGGATATTTATAGTTTTGATTTGTATGAAGAGGCTCGCCCAACTGCCGTCACCTATATGAAAGGTACGGTGTATGACTCCAAAACCCATCAGAGATTGCAAGCTAAGTTCGAATTGATTGATTTGAGCACCTCTATGACAGCTGTGCAATCAAATTCTGATGCCCAAAGTGGCGAATTTATGGTTAGTCTGCCCACAGATAGAAACTATGCCTTGAATGTTTCGCGCGATGGTTATCTGTTCTACTCCGAAAACTTCGAATTGAAAGGTGATCACTCCCAACTGAAACCTTATGTGAAGGATATATTGTTGCAGCCTATAGAATCGGGCAGCATCGTGGTGTTGAAAAATATTTTCTTCGACTTCGACAAATCTGATTTGAAGCCTGAGTCGCAAGTCGAGCTAAATAGGTTGGTTGATTTATTGAAAAGAAACGCGCGCATGAAGATTGAGATTGGCGGGCATACCGATAACAAAGGCACACCTGTCTATAATCAAGTGCTTTCAGAGAATAGAGCCAAATCTGTTTATGAATACTTGGTCAATAAAGGCATTGACAAGAGTCGGCTTTCTTATAAAGGTTATGGGTTGACCCAACCGATGGCAACCAACGATACGGAAGAGGGGAGAGCCACTAATAGAAGAACAGAATTCAAGGTGGTGAGCAACTAAAAAGTCGTTTTTGTATCCCCGATAGGGAAAAAAAAGAATAAATTTGATAGAAAATAGAACATTTTCTTTGATTTCTTTTGTCATGTCGGAAATAATATCTAATTTTGCACCCCATTTTAAAATGGTATAATTAAATGATTTATTAACCGCTGTCTGTAAAAACATTACAGACATACAAAAACAAAAAAAGAGTAAATGACCGAAGAATCAAATTTGAACGAAATGGAAAACGTTCAAGAAAATCAGCCTCAAGCTGAAAACCCTGAAACACCTGTTAATGAAGTTTCCAATGTAAATGATGATGTTGTTGAAGCCGCTGTAGAGGAAACTGTTGAAATGCCCCAAGCAGAAATTATTGAAGAACCTGTAGCTGAAGCTATCGAAGAAACTGTGGAAACAGTTGAAGAAACGCCTGTTGCAGAAGTTGCTCCAGAAGTTGCCGACGAAGCTGTTGTGGCTGAAGTTGTGGCTGAGGAAGTAGCAGAACCCATAGCGGAAGTTGTGGAAGAACCTGTGGCAGAAATTGCCCCGGAACCTGTTAAAGAAGTTGTGGCTAAACCTACTCATGTTGAAGCAAAACAAGAATTTGTTATTGATGAAGACTTTGATTGGGATACTATTGGCAAGAAACATGACAATTACACAAACAATGAGCGTAAAAGCTTAGAAGATATATACGATAAAACTTTAAGTTCTATCGTGGAGCAAGAAGTTGTGTTTGGTACTGTTGTTGGCATGAACAGCCGCGAGGTTGTTGTGAACATCGGATTCAAATCAGATGCAGTTCTCACCTTAAATGAATTCAGATATAATCCTGACTTAAAAGTTGGCGATAAAGTTGAAGTGTATGTAGAAAGTCAAGAAAACCTTACCGGTCAGTTGATCTTATCTCATAAAAAAGCAAAACTGTTGAAAGCATGGGATCGCGTGAATAGTGCTTTGGAATCAGATGAAATTGTTACCGGTTTTGTGAAATGTCGTACCAAAGGCGGCTTGATCGTTGATGTTTTTGGCATTGAAGCGTTTTTACCCGGTTCGCAGATTGATGTGAAACCGATTCGTGATTATGATGTTTATGTTGGCAAGAACATGGAGTTCAAAGTAGTGAAAGTTAACAACGAATATAAGAATGTCGTGGTTTCTCACAAAGCTTTGATTGAAGATGAGCTCGAAATGCAAAAATCTCAAATCATTTCTCAACTTGAAAAAGGTCAAGTTTTGGAAGGTACGGTTAAAAATATCACCTCTTACGGTGTATTTATTGACCTCGGCGGTGTTGATGGACTTATCCACATCACTGATTTATCATGGGGCAGAATTAATCACCCCGAAGAAGTGGTTACTTTGGACGAAAAAATTCAAGTTGTTATATTAGACTTTGATGAAAATAAAAAACGTATTGCTTTAGGTTTGAAACAACTCAGCGCTCATCCTTGGGATGCTTTGGATGCTAACTTAAAGGTTGGTGACAAAGTGAAAGGAAAAGTTGTTGTGTTGGCTGATTATGGTGCATTCATCGAAATCGCGAAAGGCGTTGAAGGTTTGATACATGTTTCTGAAATGTCATGGTCACAGCATTTACGTACCGCTCATGATTTCTTGAAAGTGGGCAATGAAGTGGAAGCTTTGATTCTTACTTTAGACCGCGACGAACGTAAAATGTCATTAGGTGTTAAACAATTAATCCCTGATCCATGGACAAACATCGCTGGCAGATATGCTGTAAACAGTCGTCACGAAGCTATCGTTCGTAACTTTACCAATTTCGGTATTTTTGTTGAATTAGAAGAAGGCGTGGATGGTTTGATACATATTTCTGACTTATCATGGTCGAAAAAGATTAAACATCCTGCCGAATTTACCAAAATAGGTGAGAAAATTGAAGTTATCGTACTGGAAGTTGACTTGGAAAACCGTCGTTTGAGTCTTGGACACAAACAAATTGAAGAAAATCCTTGGGATGTGTTCGAAACTGTATTCGCTGTTGATTCTATCCACAAAGGAACCATCATCAATGCTAACGATAAGGGCGGTATCATTGCCTTGCCTTATGGCGTTGAAGGTTTCTGTCATTCGCGTGCGCTGTTGAAAGCCGACAAAACTATGGGTCGTGCTGACGATGTTTTAGATTTTAAAGTTCTTGAATTCGCTAAAGATACTAAAAAGATATTAGTGTCGCACACCAAGACCTGGCAAGACGCTCTCAACGCTGCTAAGGACAAAGAAGATACCGAAGAAAAGAAAAAAGACGAAGCTACCTCCAAAGTGGTTAAGAAAATGAAAGATAATTTAGAGAAAACCACCTTAGGCGACATCGAAGCGTTGGTGAATCTGAAATCGGACATGGAACAAACCGAGCGCGATTCTTTTGACAAACGTTATAAAGAGAAAGAAAAAAAGAAAGTCGCTAAAGCTAAAGCAGACGAAGAAGTCGCCGAAAACAAACCGGAAGAACTTCCTGTTGAAGCTGCTGAAGTTGCTCCAGAAGTTACTCCAGAAGTTGCTCCTGATGTGGCTCCTGAAGCCAACACGGAAGAAGTTACTGAATAAATCATACTGTTTCCTAATAAAAAAGAAAAGACCGTTCCCTTGTGGAGCGGTTTTTTTTTGACCTGTATTTTTAGGAGGAATTTCTGCGGAAGTCTATCCCAGTTTCAGTCGGAATTTGATAGGGTTTTCGGCATCGCTAACCACAGTGATATGGCGATGAAGTTCAAAATCGCTCACACCGAAGTCCGCGGCAACAATTTTTTTCATGATACCGTCGGTGAGTTCTATGGGTTGGCTGTCGGTTTTGCCTGCCACGGAAGCCAGATATAGCTTGGCATTGCCGCCCGTTGCCTTCGCGCGAAGCTTTGATTCGGCTTCTTGTTTGCGCGTGCCTATATCCTTCACCTGATAGGGTTGCAGCGTTATGTTCCAAAGCTTTTGTTGCTTGTCTAACAAAACTTCTAAGTCGTGAACGGCATCTTGCACACCGTTTTCGTTGTTGGGAAACTTGTCCATGAGCAAACCTGAGTTGCGATATTCCATCGTCATTGCCTGAACGCATGATTTTCTCAACTCATTGAAATGATACTCGTTGGCAATCATATCTTCGATTTGCGTTTTCCGAGAAGGATCCAATAGTTCGTAGTAGGCATCCACCTCTTGTTTGATGGCAATCATCAAAGGGTTGGTGTCGTTGCCAATGTTTTTACTCAGCGCACCCAAGCCCGTTATCGCATCAAAAATAGTCTTATAAAACGGACTCAAACCCTTATTCCAAATAGCTGTCATGCGTGTGGGGTCTGTAAAAGCGTAGATGGCGGCGGTGCGCGTGTACCATTGGCGTGCCAAACCTGTTTTGCCTTTAAGCTTTTTAAGTGAAGATTTAACGCCACCTGTTTGACTGACTTGCTTGCCTTTATAGTGAGATGTCAACGCGCTTTTTTGTTTCACATCTTCAGCAATTGGCAAGGTGCGAAAGTACATTTTGGCGTAGTCTTCATCGTTGGGAAAGCTTTCATGAAAATGTTTAAGTGCCGCGATATGATATTGAATTAAAGCAACTGCCTTTTCGCAAGAGTCTTTCGTTTGACTCAGAAAAGTATTGATACTATATTTGATATGATATTTCATGGCAACAAAAATTTTAGGATTACTGGCAGCAAAAATAGTAAATATTTTATGTTTATAGATAAAAATAATACTATTTTATTTTATAGAAGAAAATATAGTAGTGGAAATGCGAGTCATTTCTGTATGTAAAATATATTTAATCAATAAAATACTATTGGTTTATGCGATAAAAATATTTTTAATATATAAATCATTATTATTTTATGAAATGGAAATATTTATGTTCAATAAAACATTAGAGATATATAGAACGGAAAACATTCCGATGAATAAAACAGTAATG
>CAIOYH010000117.1 GCA_903862465.1 uncultured bacterium
ACCTCCGCACATAAGGGACTTACACCCTCTGGAAAAATATACACATTTCTTTGCTGTGTAAAAATAAATTTGTAATTTTGACATTTTTATTGAGCTTCGAAATGTGTGTGTACTGCTCATGCAGGGCACACACGAAAATATTGCCGTCATGTTTTTTTTGCGGGTATTGTACGGGCAGAAAGGGCAGTGCTCTTTTTAACGTTCGGTGCGGGCAGAAAGGGCAGTGCCATTAACTCCCGCAAAAAAAAACACGAACGGCAATATTCTGTACGTTATACGACAACAAAAAAGACTCCCTAAGCCCGTGTATCGCCTTACAGCGATTCAGTTTCAGTCGTATTGTAAATTCACGGTCGGCTTAAATTTGCAATGTCCTTCTTCGTCAAAGCCCCACTTCCCCCATATCCTTCCAGCCTCTGCCTAAAAAATCATCCATAAATTATTACATCGAATTAGATTTTTTGTAACTTTGCAAAAAAAAGATTATGACCATACGACAAATATGCAACGTAATAGACAACCAATTGCACATAAAACTGCATAATTGAAAATAAATACTTAATTTTGTTTTTATAAAAAAGAACTGATATGAATATGACATCCCAAATAAAAAAGAATTTAATCTCAAGAATAAAGGATTCTAAAGATTTGAACTTCCTTAATGCGCTTCAAACTATTTTTGATTCTTCTGAGCAAGCTTTGTATCAATTATCTTCCGAACAACAAACTTCAATTGAAAATGGAAGAAAGGAAATTGTAAATGGGAGTTTTTTAAAAAATGAAGAAGTAATTTCGGAGATGACTTTGATGCTATTTCAGCTTAGGTTGTAGCCCAAGTCGTTTAGTCATATAAGGCTCAGCCAAAAAATCATCTTCCATCATACAAATCAGCGTCATCCGCGTCCCTCCTAAATCCGTTTTATCTGCGTTCCATTCCCATCCCCAAAGTTCTTCTCTATATAAACTTCAAGTACTTTAAGTACTCCAAGTACTTTAGGCACTCTAGGCACTTTAAATACTCCAAGTACTTTAGTCACTTTAAGTACTTCCTCCTCCTGTTCACTTTTTTGTTCATAAATTTTCCCCTCCCCTTTGCCCACAAAGCAAACAAAGCGTAACTTTGCAAAAAATCAATTTAATCATGGATGCAACAGAATACAGCGATGATTCCATAAGGAGCCTTGAGTGGAACGAACATATCCGTTTGCGCCCGGGGATGTACATCGGCAAATTGGGCGATGGCACCTCCCCCGACGACGGCATTTATGTGCTGCTCAAGGAAATCATTGATAATTCTATAGATGAATTTGTGATGGGCAACGGGCGTTCTATCGAAATCTCCATCAAAGAACAAACCGTCTCAGTGCGCGACTACGGACGCGGCATTCCCCTCAACTCCGTTGCCGATTGCGTGTCGAAAATCAACACAGGTGCCAAATACGACAGCAAAGTGTTTACCCATTCCGTTGGTTTGAATGGCGTGGGTTCAAAGGCGGTCAATGCGTTGTCATCTTATTTCAGGGTGCAATCCATCCGCGAAAAAGAAATCAAAACTGTGGAGTTTCATGAAGGGAAAATAACTACCGACGAGCCCATCGTCGCCTCCGAACTCAACAACGGCACCATCATCAAATTCATCCCCGACGAAAAGATTTTCGGCAACTATCATTTCATCTTCGAGTTTATCGAAAAGATGTTGTGGAACTACGCTTTCCTGAACAATGGACTCAACATTTATTTCAACGGACAACGCTTCCTCTCCAAAAACGGCTTGCTCGATTTGTTGAACAATTATATAGATGGCGAAACCGTGTATCCCATCATCCATATCAAAGAAAACGGCTTCGAATGTGCCATCACCCACAGCGCCTCCAAATATGCCGAAGAATATTACTCCTTCGTCAACGGTCAACACACCACCCAGGGCGGCACCCACCAACAAGCCTTTCGCGAAGCCGTCGTGAAGACCATCCGCGAGTTCTATAAGAAAGACTTTGAGCCGAGCGACATCCGCGAATCCATCACCGCAGCAGTCAGCATCAAGGTGCAGGAGCCTGTTTTCGAATCGCAAACCAAAACCAAGTTGGGTTCCCAACACATGGAAGCCAACGGCGTAACCGTCAGGAATTATATCCACGACATTATCAAGAAACATCTCGACAACTTCCTCCACATGAACCCCGACACGGCGGATGCCCTGCTGCGTAAGATTGTGCAATCCGAAAAAGACCGTAAAGAACTTGCCAACATCAAAAAGCAATCGAAAGAAAGTATCAAAAAGATAAGCCTCCACAACAAAAAGCTCCGCGATTGCCGTGTGCATTACAACAGCAACGACGAACGCCGCTACGACACCACCATCTTCATCACCGAGGGCGACTCTGCCAGCGGCAGCATCACCAAATCGCGCGACGTCAACACCCAAGCCGTCTTCAGCCTCAAGGGAAAACCCCTCAACTGCTATGGCAAAACCAAAAAAGTGTGCTACGAAAACGAAGAATTCAACCTGCTGCAATCCTCCTTAAACATCGAAGACGACATCGAAAACCTCCGCTACAACAAAATCGTGGTTGCCACCGATGCCGATGCCGACGGCATGCACATCCGCCTCTTGCTGATGTCATTTTTCTTGCAGTTCTATCCCGAAGTGATACGCACCAGCCATCTCTACATCCTTCATACGCCCCTTTTCCGCGTCCGCAACAAGAAAAAAACCACCTATTGCTACAACGATGAAGAACGCCTCAACGCCATCGCCGAACTCGGTCCCAATCCCGAAATCACCCGATTCAAAGGCTTAGGCGAAATCTCCCCCGACGAGTTCAAGCAATTCATTGGCGCTAACATGCGCCTCGAACCCGTCATGCTCACCAAAGACTCCCCCATCTCCGATTTGCTCACCTTCTATATGGGCAAAAACACCCCCGACCGACAGGAATTCATCATCGCCAACCTGAAGGTGGAAGAGGATTTGGAAATTGCTTCCTAAGGTAATAGTTATTGGTTATCGGAGTTTAATCTTTTTCCTTGGAATTTGGAATTTGGAGCTTGGAATTTTTACCTTGTTCCTTTTCCCTTGGAATTTGGTATTTGGCGCTTGAATCTTGGTTCTTTTTATTAGGGCGCATCCCCCCGTGAAAAACGGGCGGTCGGGCTTTCCTCTCCAATTCCTCGCGCCTGAAAAGCGGCGCTGCGGGATTTCCGTTACAATCCCTTGCGCGCGTGCCAACTGGCTACCCTCTGGACTTTTAATCAACCTTACCATTCATCCCCATGGTTATTCCCATGCCGTGTAGGGGCGTATCGCATACGCCCTTTTTTAAATTTCATACGCCCTTTTATCAAACAATTACTTTGTGTCCGTTGTGCATTTCCCTTTTGTCCCTTGTGGTAAAAAAATACATCAAAACCCGAAAATCAAACCTACAAACTCGAATCTTTCCCCTACATCCGCGAATCTCAAATCTACATCCTCGAATCTTAAAAATTAATCGCGAATCTCTCCCACACTTCCGCGAATCTTTAACACACTTCCACGAATCTCTTCCACACTTCCACGAATCTTTAACACACTTCCGCGAATCTCTCCCAATCTTGTGCGAATCTTAAAAATTATTTGCGAATCTCGAACATCGCCTCGCGAATCTTGAACATCGCATCGCGAATCAGAAATTTGCACCGTGAATCTTAAAAATTATTCGCGAATCTGATTTATTATTAACAAAAATCAAAAAATTTTCCTGCTCAACAAACCCCTTACATATTGATTTCCTGTATTCAACAATAATTAAATCAAATTGATAATTACCCCCGAAAGAAATCCCAAAACTAGAATCAAGAAAGTGCAAAAGATGATGTGAATTTTGTAGGGGATGCCGGTTTCTATTTTGGGTTGGGGTTCAGCATCCGAAAAATACATGGCAACGATGGGCTTGAAATAATAATAAATGCTGAGCATGGAGCCGAGCACACCCACAATGACCAACCATAGATATCCGCTTTGGGCAGCCACAATAAAGATGTTATATTTCGCCATAAAGCCAGCCAAAGGCGGTATGCCCGCCAAGGACATCATTGCCATTGCCATTGCAAAAGCTTCGATAGGATTGTTTTTCGCCAAACCTTTGAATCCATCTACCGAGAAGGTTCCATTTTTCTCCCGTATCAGCATCAATACAGCAAAACCTGTGGTAGTTGCGACCACATACGCCAAGCCATAGAACAACAAAGAGCCTGCAGACTTGGGACCTAAAGCAATTATCGCCAAAAGCATATAACCGGCATGGGAGATACCCGAATAGGCGAACATGCGCTTGAGATTGTCTTGATAAATGGCAGAGAGATTCCCGAAAACGATGGTGGCAACGGCGAAAAACCATAAGGTGTTTTCCCAATGCAGGTGCACATTGGCGAAAGCAAGAGAGGCAAGTCGGTAGAAAGCAGCAATAGCAGCCACTTTGCCCACCGTTGCCATAAAAGCCGTGATGAGTGTGGGCGAACCTGCATACACATCGGGTGCCCAGAAATGAAATGGCACGGCAGCAATCTTGAAAGCCACTCCGATAAATATAAGCAACATGCCTGCAAAGAACATGGCGGGGAGCATGGTGGCATATTCAGTGATATAATTGCTGATTTCCATCATATTGAAACTTCCGGAAGCCCCATAAACCAAGGCAATGCCAAACAATAAAAAGCCTGTGGAGACTGAACCCGTGAGAAAATATTTCATGGCGGCTTCGTTGGATGCAATATCAAATTTCTTGCTTCCTGCCAAGATATAAAGAGAAATGGAAAGCGTTTCAACGCCGATAAAAAGCATGATCAAATTGCCAAAGGAGGTCATCACCATGGCACCAACGAGGGCAAAGAGAAACAAAGCGTAGATATCTTCCAAGGGACGTTGCACCACCTTGTAATATAGGTTGGCAAACATAAAAACAAGAAAAACAGCAAAAATCAGGACGGCATTAAAGGCGATACTGAAGTTGTCGGCAATGAACATTTCGTTATAAAAATGGACGGAGGTACCCCATTCGCGTATGTCGAGAAAAAAGGCGAGGGGCAATCCCAATAAAATTATGGGCAAGAGTATAGATTTTTTTCCCATCACGCCAAAAAACATGATAATGATTGCCAATACTGAAATTGCTATGATTGCATTCATGTGGTTCGGGATTTATTTTAGTTTATAAGTTAAGACTTCGAGTAGGTCGCGGACGTAGGGTTCTGCAATGTGTAGAAACATCTTTGGATAAATGCCTATCCAGAAAATCATGATGACAAGAGGGGTCAAAACAAGACTCTCTTGCAGCGTAATTTCAGGAAAATCCTGTGTGGCTTCTGTGGTTTCGCCATACATAATCCGCTGATACATCCATAACATATAGATAGCACCGAAAATGATGGTGAGTCCTGCAATGGCAGATAAATAGGCATTGTATTCGAAGATACCCATCAAAAGCAAGAACTCGCCCACGAAGCCATTGGTGAGCGGC
Organism: uncultured bacterium; assembly: GCA_903862465.1. Lineage (GTDB taxonomy): Bacteria > Bacteroidota > Bacteroidia > Bacteroidales > CAIWKO01 > CAIWKO01. The sequence goes on from CAIOYH010000117.1 coordinate 5,499, forward strand.
AAAGCTATATTCGCCAAAAGAATTATCATGAAAAATACGGAAAAGATAGGAGCTTTTGAGGCAATACCGCCTATGGAAGCGATGGTGCCTGTTTTGGTGCGACGATATATGATGTCGTAGCAAAAGAACATACCTGCTACGTTGATGCCGTGGGAGATGACTTGCAGGATGCCTCCTTCGATACCATTAAACGTCAAAGAAAACACGCCCGCGGCTATTAAACCCATGTGACCTAAGGATGAAAAAGCAATGAGGCGTTTCAGTTCGGTTTGTTTGATGGCGATGATGGAACTATACAGGATGCCGACCACTGACAGTACCACAGCATAAAAAGTCCAAGAACCCAAGGCTAAAGGACAGAGCGGAATGATGAAGCGCAACAGTCCGTAGATGCCCATCTTGAGCATAATACCTGCCAAAAACATGGAGCCTTGTGTGGGCGAAGCTGTGTGAGTTTTGGGCAACCACGAATGAAAGGGAAACAAAGGAACTTTGATAGCAAAAGCCATGAAGAAAGCCAAACAGACCCATACCTGAGTTTTGTAATCCAAGGTAAGATTGTAGTAAGAGCTAAAACTGAACGAATGTGTTCCCGGAGTTAGGGTGTATAAATAAATTATAGCAATAAGCATCAACAAACTGCCCACCAAGGTATAAATCAAGAACTCAACGGTGATAACTCTTTTGTTTTTTCCGCCCCATACTGCCGTTAAAAAACATATAGGAATCAAAGCCAAATCCCAGAAAACATAAAACCACAGCACATCAGTTGCTGTAAACACACCGATGAAGGCAGTTTCCATTAACAGAATGAGGGCATAGAAGGCAGGTGGTTTGTTTGATTGCTTAGTAAAAGCAGAATAAATGATTAGTGGAGATAGGAATGAAGTCAAGAGTACCATCAACATGCTCAGTCCATCAATGTTCAGGGAGAAGCTGATGCCGATCTGTTGAAAGAATTGGGAATGATAATTAAATACGCAATGACAACCATATTGGTATTGAAACAAGACGTAAAGCGAAAAAGCGAATTCTACAATACCACCAATTAAAGCAACTGACTTAACGTACTTTGAATCGGGCAATGCAAAAAGCACTATCGTAAAAACCAACGGGATAATTATGAGAAGTAATGTTAACATATTCGGTCCTTAAAATAGATTTAGTAATAGAATAAGTATGATGCTAATCACCATGGCGAATAAATAGAAGCCCACATTTCCGGTTTGGACATAACGGATGGTTTTGCCTGTCCACACCACAACTTGCCCAACTTTGCCGATGAATTTGTCGATAATTTTTAGTTCCACTACTTCTTGCAAGAAAACAGAGAACCATGCTCCCGGTTTCACAAAGAGAAAATCGTAAATTTCATCTAAATAAAACTTATTATACGCTATCTTGCTAAAGACACCCCGCTTCTGCAATTCATCAGGAGGCATATTTTTGCGTTTTACAAAATAATAATACAAGGCATATATGATAGCAAAAATCAATATCACAGGAATAATCATCAGCAGCAATTCAATGTTAGCAGCCACTTCAGGAGGGTTTTGTATAAGCAGGGCAGTTGACTTGGCAAATACCGGTGCGAGATAATTGCTGATGGCTTCGTTTCCGCCAAAGACTTCAGGAATGCCAAACAAGCCTCCAAGAATAGAAAGAACCGCCAAAATCATCATTGGAATCGTCATGGATTTTGGAGATTCATGGGGATGAATATTGGAGTCCGCATGTACGGAAGGTTGTCCCCAAAACACAATAAATAAAAGACGAAACATATAGACACTTGTCAATAGCGCAATGATGAGGGCAACTACCCATAAAAGCATGCCTGAGTGAAACACATTCATCAATATCATATCCTTAGAAAAGAAACCCGACAAAGGAGGAATACCGGAAATGGCTAATGTGCCAATGAGAAAGACAAGAAATGTAATCGGGATTTTCTTTCGTAAACCTCCCATTTTTCGAATGTCTTGTTCGCCATGCAAAGCATGAATCACACTGCCTGCAGCCAAGAATAATAAAGCTTTGAAGAAGGCATGTGTGGTGAGATGAAACATGGCACCCGAGAATGTACCCACTCCCAAAGCCAAAAACATAAAGCCAAGCTGACTTACGGTGGAATATGCCAACACCTTTTTAATGTCTGTTTGAAAGACTGCAATTGCCCCTGCAAGCAAAGCTGTTGCAATCCCTATAATAGCAATAACCAATAAGGTGAAAGGCGAAAGTGCATATAAAATGTTTGAACGTGCCACCATATAAACGCCTGCCGTTACCATAGTGGCGGCATGGATGAGTGCAGAAACAGGCGTAGGACCTGCCATAGCATCGGGCAGCCATGTGAAAAGCGGAATCTGAGCGCTTTTGCCCATGGCACCAACAAATAACAAAAGGGTAATAATAGTTATGTTAGTGTCTCCCACACTCAATACTTGGCTTTGTTCAAAAATATCGGCATAATTCAGGGTTCCAAATCTGCCAAATAACATAAATATGCCCATCAAGAATCCTAAATCCCCAATACGATTCATGATAAAAGCCTTTTTTGCTGCATTATTAAAGGCATGATTCTTGAACCAAAAGCCAATAAGCAGATAGGAACACAAACCAACGCCTTCCCAACCGATAAACATGATAAGATAATTGGAGCCCATCACTAACATAAGCATGAAAAATACGAATAGGTTCAGGTAAGAGAAAAACCGGTTGAAACCTAAATCGCCTTTCATATATCCAATGGAATAGACATGGATAAGAAAACCTACTCCCGTAACTATCATCAACATCATAGCCGATAGTTGGTCTAAAAGAAATGAGAATGAAACAGACAGCGTGTTAAAATGTATCCATTGAAACAATTCAATGGTGTAAGCTTGTTTCGTAATTAAAACATTTGCGAATACAATAGCTGAAAATAAGAAGGAAGAAAAAACGGTGGTGGAGGCAATAATTCCTGCATAGCTGCCTTTAAATCGTTTGAAATTTAAGGCAATCAGTAAAAAACCAATTAAAGGAAAAAGCGGAATCAGCCAAATATAATTCATCATGTTTTATCCGTGTTGTTTACCATTTTAATTTATTGAGTACATTGATGTCTATGGTATGCGTGGAACGATAAATCATTACCAACAAGGCAAGCCCAATAGCAACCTCAGCGGCAGCCACCACCATAATAAAAAACACAAATATCTGCCCTGCAGGATCATTTCTGTAAGCGGAAAATGCAGCTAAAAGCAAGTTTGCAGAATTGAGCATCAACTCCACCGACATAAATATTATTAAGGCATTCCTTTTCACAAGAACTCCTATGACGCCAATGGCAAACAAAGCTGTGCAAAAAGCAATATAATAGCTCAGTGGAATAAATTGCATATCGTTAGTTATATCCGGCATATCTTTAGTATTAATAAATATCTTTTTTACCTATCATCACAGCACCTACCATGGCGGCTAAAAACAAAATGGATGTAATTTCAAAAGGTAATAAATAATCTTTGAACAAAACATTCCCTAAGTTTTTCACCAAGCCTATTTGTGTCAAAGCGGGATTTTGCACAATGGCAATATCATAGGACTTCAGCACAGCAATCATCAAAAGAAAAAATATGCTACCTGAAATTACAGCAGCAAACTTTATCAATCGTGGTTTTTTGAAATCATTCTCTATGTTCAGATTCAATAACATGACCGTAAAAAGGAATAAGACCATGATGGCACCCGCATAAACGATAATATGAACCACAGCAAGAAACTGTGCATTCAATAAAATATAATGTCCGGCAATGGCAAAGAAACATAATGTCAAATATAGCACACTATGGATAGGTTTCTTTGAAATCAAAACCATCAATGCTGAATAGATTGCTGCAATTGATATGATGAAGAAGAGATATTCTGAAAACATGAATTCCTTTGTTTAAATGTGTGCGTTTTTATTTAATTTATATTCCAAAACTTCTTTAGTTTGACGCATACTTACATCAATTCTATTGTCCAATGGTTCCAAAAGCTTGTCTTTTCCATATACTAAGTCTCCCCTATTATAATCAGCTTTCACAATCTCGTTGGTAAGAAATATTGCTTCCTTCGGGCATGCATCTTCACAAAAACCGCAGAAGATACAGCGTAGCATATTGATTTCATAAACTTGCGCATACTTTTCTTCTCGATACAAATGCAGCTCATTTTCTTGCCGTTCGCCTGATATCATCGTAATGGCTTCTGCCGGACACGCCAAAGCGCACAAACCGCAACTCGTGCAACGTTCCCTGCCTTCTTCATCTCTCTTCAACACATGTTTGCCTCTATAAATCTCTGAAAATACTCTATCCTTTTCAGGATATTGAAAGGTTACTTTTCGTTTGAAGTAATGGCTAAATGTAATAAACATGCCATGGAGGATTGCAGGGAAATAAATCTTTTCGAGGAAGGTCATTTTTTTGTTGGAAACGACTTTTCCACGATTGGACAATGATGCAATATGTAGTTTATCAGCCATAATTCTATACATGATTTTGTATCATAATAACAATACCTGTAATTATAACATTCAATATGGCTAAAGGCAATAAAGCTTTCCATCCCAAGCGCATCAATTGGTCATATCTGAAACGGGGCAGTGTCCAACGTATCCACATAAACACAAATCCGAAGAAAGTAATCTTGACGAAGAATACGAGTGTTCCAATTATGGTAAGCGCGTTGTGGGATAAACCTAAGTCATCCATAAATGGAAAATTATATCCTCCAAAGAATAAAGCGGAAATCATTGCCGATGAAATAAACATATTAATGTATTCTGCAAATAGGTAGAAACCCAATTTCATACTGCTATACTCTGTGTGATATCCTCCGATAAGTTCGGTTTCGCATTCAGGCAAATCAAAGGGTGAACGATTGCATTCAGCAAAAGCACAAATGATAAAGATAACAAAGGCAAAAGGCTGATAAAATACATTCCAATGGAATCCGTGTTGCTGTTGCACCATTTCGTTTAGGCTAAGGGTCCCTGACATCATCACTAAAGCTATAATTGCCATGCCCATGGCGAGTTCGTAGCTTATCATTTGCGAAGCAGCCCGAACAGCTCCCATCAAGGCATACTTATTATTTGATGCCCAACCGCCAATCATAATACCATAAACCCCTACAGAGATAATTGCAAAGACATAAAGAACACCAATATTAATATCTGCTATTTGCAGGCTATAATCTGTTCCACCAATGACAAGACTATCTCCCCAAGGAATCACCGCACTAGTCAGGAGGGCAACCATCATGGTTAAAGATGGTCCCAAGATATACAGGAACTTATCCGCCGTGTTGGGCATGAACTCTTCTTTAAAGAAAAGTTTCAATCCATCTGCCAAAGGTTGTAAGATTCCATACACCCCTGCTCTATTTGGTCCCAAGCGGTCTTGAAAGAAACCGGCGACTTTCCGTTCAATCAAGGTGGAGTACATGGCAATAACCAAACTCACCAACAAAATTACCGAGGCTAAAATTAGTTTATATAGAATAAAGAATATACTCATCGTTTCAGTTGTGACTTATTCATCGTTAGTTTGTTTTTCCATTTTTTCCTTGAGAGGATTTATGATGGAAGGGGTTTTTATTTCTTTGTAATGATTTTGACTTATCACGGAATGTCTTTTTAGGGTGGTGGGACCTTCCACTATCCAATCATTTATATTTTTCTTTTCAAAACGACATTCATTGCAAATAAATTCTTCTACTTCTCCAAATTCATCTTTGCGCCCCGTGATACGATAGATTTCGCTTCCACGCATCCATGCGATAACTTTACCCGAACATGTAGGGCAATCGCGATGGGCAGTCATAGGTTTTAGGAACCACACACGATTTTTGAAACGGAAAGTCTTATCTGTCAAAGCGCCTACCGGGCAAACATCAATTACGTTACCCGAAAAGTTATGATCTATTGAATTTTTGATATAAGTAGATATTTCTGAAACATCGCCACGATATAAAATACCATGAACGCGTTTCCCTGCAATTTGGTCTGCCACATAAACACACCGATAGCAGAGAATGCAACGGTTCATGTGGAGTTTAATTAGATTCCCGATGTCAATCACTTCAAATTCACGTCTAGATTCTTGATAGCGGCAGCTAACTTTACCATTGTCATAGCTCAAATCTTGCAAATCACATTCCCCGGCTTGGTCGCATACGGGACAATCTAAAGGATGGTTGATTAGTAGAAACTCAACAATAGCTTTTCTAGCTTCAAGAACCTCCGGGGATGTTTTGTTCTGCACCACCATACCATCAACGACAGGCGTTCGACAGGAAGCAACCAATTTTGGCAATGGACGCGGGTCTTTTGCTGAACCTTCTGATACTTTCACCAAACAAGTCCTGCATTTTCCACCCGAGCCTTCGAGTTTTGAATACCAACACATAGCCGGAGGAACAACGCTGCCGCCAATTTTGCGTGCAGCCTGCAGTATAGTTGTTCCTTCTTCAACTTCTATGGTTTGATTATCTATCGTTATTTTCAGCATCATTATCTAATCTTGATTATCGTACTTATATAAGGCACCGTGCTTGATATTCTTTACTATTTCGGGATATTGAACGTGAAAGATGAAATCTTCTCTAAAATGACGAATAGCACTTGCCACGGGCCAAGCCGCTGCATCGCCTAAAGGGCAAATAGTGTTGCCTTCAATCTTATCTGCAATACTTATTAATAGGTCAATATCTTTCATGTTGCCGTGTCCATGTTCAATTCTCCACAATATTTTCTCCATCCAACCTGTTCCTTCGCGACATGGGGAGCATTGTCCACACGATTCGTGATGATAGAAGCGAGAAAAGTTCCATGTGTTACGAACAATGCACGCATTTTGGTCATAAACAATAAATCCTCCTGAACCTAACATCGTCCCGCTTTCGAAACCGCCTTCCGCCAATGACTCATAAGTCATCAAACGTTTTTCTCCCGATGCCGTGAATAATATTAACTCCTTTGGAACTATAGGTACGGAGGAACCTCCGGGGACTACCGCCTTTAGTTCGAGTTTATCTTTTATCCCGCCACAAAATTCCTCTTTATAAATAAAATCTTCGACACTCATGCCCAATTCTATCTCATAAACGCCGGGATTATTAATATTTCCGCAGGCAGATATCAACTTGGTTCCGGTGCTTTTCCCCAAACCAATACTTGCATAAGCATCACCACCGAAATTTACGATATAGCCAACGTTCGCTAAGGTCTCCACATTATTCACTACGGTAGGACAATCATACAATCCCACTACCGCAGGAAAAGGAGGCTTTATTCTCGGGTTTCCGCGGTTGCCTTCGAGAGATTCTAGGAGGGCTGTTTCCTCTCCACAGATATATGCTCCGGCGCCCGGATGAACATACATGTCGAGGGAGAAGTTTGTACCTAAAATATTCTTCCCCAAGAAACCATTCTTATAGGCTTCGTTGATAGCTTGGTTTAAAATGCCTAAAAGGTATTTGAATTCACCACGAATATATATGTAAGCGGTGTTCACTCCCAAAGCAAAACTGGAACAAATCATACCTTCTATTAACAGGTGAGGTAATTTCTCCATCAAATAGCGATCTTTGAATGTTCCCGGTTCGCTTTCGTCGCCATTGCACACCAAGTAGCGTGGTTTATTACTTTTTCTATCCAAAAAAGTCCATTTCAAACCTGTCGGGAAACCGGCACCTCCGCGACCACGCAAGCCCGATTTCTTCACCTCTTCGATTATTTCGTCGGGAGCCATAGTTTTTAATGCTTTCTCAACGGAAACATAGCCACCATGCGCTCGAAACACATCGAACGATTTGATATTCGGAATATCGCTGTTCTCTAAGAGTATTTTTCTGCCCATGTTTTATCCGAATGTTTATCGTTGGTGGCGTTTAGCCTTAAATCTTCAAGTATGATATCAATTTTGGCTGGCGTTAGGTGTTCGTAGAACTCTGTATTGATTTGCATCACCGGCGCAAAGCCACATGCTCCTAAACATTCCACAGTTTTGAGTGTGAATAGCCCGTCCGCTGTGGTTTCCCCGTCTTTTATGTGTAATTTTCCTTCTAAATACTCCTGAATGTCCTCACCGCCACAAATTGCACAGGGTCCGGTTCTACAAACTTCTATGACGTATTTCCCTACTTTGTCTAAATAATACTGCGAATAAAAAGTCGCCACTTCATATACTTCGATGGGTTGGATTTTTAGCAAATCTGCTATATAGTCCATGACATCCACATTCAAATAACCACCTAACTCTTCTTGTGCTATATGTAAAATTGGTAAAAGTGCTGATTTCTGTTTCCCCTCGGGATAGTGCGCTATGATTTTATGCACCTTTTGGAGTATTGCCTCAGAGAAACATATAGGAATGTTCTGCTTTTGGTGTAAGATATGATTGATTTTCTGTCCTGACATCTTTTCTTTTATTTAAGCATCCAATTCTCCTGCAATAACGTTCATGCTACTCATGGTGAGTATGGCATCTGACAAAACCGAACCCTTAATCATTTCGGGGAAGGCTTGATAATATATAAATCCAGGGCGACGGAAATGCAAGCGGAAGGGTGTTCGTCCACCATCGCTCACCAAATAAAATCCCAATTCGCCGTTTCCTCCTTCCACCGCATGATACACTTCTCCAACCGGAACGTTTATTTCGCCCATCACTATCTTGAAATGCCAAATGAGGGATTCCATTTCGGAATATACCTTTTCCTTTGGGGGAAGATAGAATTCGGGTACATCCATGTGGTAATCTCCTTCCGGAAGATTCTCCAATGCTGATTTTATCAAATGTAAACTTTGTTTGATTTCTTCTTGACGCACACAAAACCTATCATAGGTATCTCCATTGATGCCTAAAGGTATGGTGAAATCGAAATCTTCATACGAAGAATAGGGATTCATGACGCGTACATCATAGTCCACACCTGCGGCACGCAGACAAGGTCCCGAAAAGCTATAGTTGAGTGCCCGTTCAGCAGAAATACTTCCCACATTGATGGTACGATCCATGAAGATACGATTCCGCATCAAAAGATTTTCGAACTGATTTATCGTTTTCGGTAGTTCCACCAATAATTCGCGTATTTTTTGTATCACGGTAGGAGAAAAATCGCGTTCAAAGCCGCCAATGCGACCCACATTGCTTGTTAATCTTGCCCCGCAAATCTCCTCATATATATCGTATATCATTTCGCGCTTCTCAAACATATACACAAAACCCGTTAATGCCCCACTATCTACGCCGATGACGCTATTGCATATCAGATGGTCGGCAATGCGCGCCAATTCCATCACAATGATACGCATATAATCTATTCTTTTGGTGGAGGCGACGCCAAGAAGTTTCTCCACGGTCATGTGCCAACCCAAATTGTTTATCGGTGCCGAACAATAGTTCAATCTATCGGTCAAAGGGGTGATTTGATAGAAGGGACGACGCTCCGCAATCTTTTCGAAGGCACGATGTATATAACCAATGGTCTGCACAGCATCTTCTATGGTCTCCCCGTTCATGGTTAATATGTTCTGAAATATTCCATGCGTCGCCGGATGGGTAGGTCCGAGGTTCAGCGTTGAAAAATTCTTCTCAAAATCTTCCGGGTTGATTATCTTATGTTCCGCTTCGAATTGTTGCATAGCTCAAATTATCTTCCAAAAAATTTATCGTCCTTATCTGTCCTCGTACTATCTTCCAAAGGATATTCTTTCCTCATGGGATGATAATCCATATATTCTACATTCAAAATCCGTATTAAATTGGGATGTTCGTCGAAGATGATTCCATAAAAATCGAAGGTTTCGCGTTCCATCCAATTGGCGGCGGAAAAAATTTCTACGCAAGTGTCAATATGAGGATCGTCATCACTCAAAAAAACTTTCAAGCGAAGACGTATGTTGTCTTGTAAATTATGTAAATGATAAACAACTCCAAGTGGTAATGCCTGTTCAGGATAATGAACACCGCACAAACTTGTCAAGTAGATGAAGTTTAGTTCATTTTTCAAGAAAAGCACTACATCGCAAATGGCGCTTTTAGCAATTTCCATCATGAGCATATCCGAAGAAGTATCAATTTTCAATACGTCGTTTGGAAACTTTTCCCTGAGTTGTTGTATGATGAATTCGTTGTCCATTTCTTGATTATTTAATGCCATAAGAAGCTAAAAGTTGTCTATATTCCGGAGAATATCTTCTGCGAATGGGTTCATTTCCGACTAAATCTTGTATGCGCATAAAGCCATCAATAATTTGTTCAGGGCGGGGGGGGCATCCGGGCACATAAACATCCACAGGAACCACCTTATCTATGCCTTGCAAGACCGAATAGGTATCAAACACGCCACCACTGGCAGCACAAGCGCCCACCGCAATCACCCAACGAGGTTCCGCCATCTGCTCATAGACCTGATGGACAATCGGACCCATCTTCTTGGCAATAGTTCCCATCACCATAAGTAAATCTGCTTGTCGTGGTGAAAAACTTAATCGTTCCGCGCCAAATCTTCCTAAATCATAATGGGCACCCATGGTCGCCATGAATTCAATTCCGCAACACGAGGTTGCAAATGGCAGGGGCCAAATGGAATTTTTGCGTGCCAAACCTACCACATAGTCCAATTTGGTGGCAAAAAATCCGGGTGCGCTGTAGCCCTCGGGTTCTTGTGTTATATTATATAAAGGTATAGTTGGCTCCATCATCTTATTTTCTAATCATCGTTGATCCAATCGAACGCGCCTTTTTTGTAAATATAAAAAAAACCAAAAAGGAGGAAAAACATATAAATAAGCATCTCCCATAAGCCCGACCAATCCATTTCTTTGAAGTTAACTGCCCACGGATAGAAGAAAATGATTTCCACATCAAACAAAACAAATAAAATGGCTATCAAAAAATACTTCACGGAGAACGGAAAACGTGCATTCCCTTTGATATCTATGCCACATTCAAAGTTTTCATCCTTATGGAGGGTGCGTATGCGTTTACGTTTGCTTGTCAAAAAATGCGTAGCGAGCATAGTGCCACCCACAAAGCCCAATGCAACCACTGTTTGCACTAGGATTGGAATATAGTCACTCGGTATGTACGTTTTTTCCATCAAAAATAATTTGAAAGCAAATATAGTTATTATTTTTGTTATCGGGCAAAATTATTTTCTAAAATAAATATAAAAAATCAAAGAAGATTAAAAAAACCTTTGCTTTATTCAACAAAATCAATACCTTTGTGCTCAATTTATTTTTACAATGAAATTTGAAAATTATAACATCGAACCCCAACTTAAAAAGAACATTCAGACTTTGGGGTATAAAAAGCCTACAGATATTCAATTTAAAGCTATTCCGCCTATCTTGAAAGGAGAAGATGTGATGGCTATTGCCCAAACCGGAACAGGAAAAACTGCAGCTTTCGCCATACCGGTGCTGCATCTGCTGAGTCAAAACCTTTCCGTTGGAGCCGAGAAAAAAATTCGCTGCATCGTGATGGCACCTACCCACGAATTGGCGAAGCAAATCACGGGGGTGTTTGAACATATAGGCGAAAACACAAAAATCCGCTGCTTTTGCATCCACGGAGGCGTGGAACAGGATCCGCAAATAGCAAAATTGGAATATGGGATAGACATTTTGGTGGCAACGCCCGGCAGAGTTTTTGATTTGGTGAGCCAAGGACATATAAAACTCGATGCTGTCGAGATACTCATCCTCGACGAGGCAGATCACATGTTGGATTTGGGTTTCATCAAGGACATCCGCGACCTGATTAAGTTCCTGCCCAACAAAAGGCAGACCTTATTTTTCTCGGCAACGCTCAACGATAAAATTAAGAAGCTGGCATATTCGCTAGTACGGAATCCGATACGCATCCAAATATCTCCAAAAGACCCCGTGGCTAAGAACATTGAGCACTTTGTGGCATTTATTGAGATGGATGATAAACGTTTTTTCTTGGAACGTTTGATTTTGGAAAATCCACAAAGCAAACTGTTGGTGTTTGTGCGCACAAAGATACGCGCCGAACGAGTTTGCAAGGCGTTGGAACGTGCCAATCTGCCTGCAGCCACCCTCCACAGTGGCAAACTGGAAAAAGATAGGGCGCAAACCATGTCGGAGTTTCGAAATGGGGTGACAAAGGTGTTGATAGCTTCAGACATCAGTGCGCGTGGCATCGATATTCCCGATGTGGACTTTGTGGTGAACTACGATTTGCCCGAACAGGAGGAAAACTACGTGCACCGAGTGGGGCGAACAGGTAGAGGCACAAAAAAAGGTCAGGCTTACTCCTTTTGTGCCCCCGAAGAGAAACTTTTGTTAATGGAGATAGAAGAGTTTTTGGGAAAACATATACAGGTGTTGACCATCAGCAGAAAAAATTATACGGCTACGCTAGAATTGGCTGATGAGAAAGAAAGCGATTGGCGTTCGTTGTTAAATGATGCTGAAAAGGCAGCGGTGAAAGTGTGGAAAAAGAAGAAATGATGCGTTAGATTGTTATATTGTTGAATTGTTTTATTGTTGAATTGGTAATTATGTTATGAGAGTTATGTAGATTTTTTTTTGTTTGACACTGTTATCAACTAAATATATAGCAGCACAAAATCAAGATTCTTGCCGGGCACCTGCTGTCTCTACTTTGATACCTACAAAGGAGGCTTTAGATAAGCGGATGCGATGGTTTAATGATGCACGCTATGGGATGTTTATACATTGGGGTGTTTATTCTACGTTGAGTGGTACTTGGCATGGAGTACACTATCAGGGCTATGGTGAACATATTCAACGAATGGCAAAGATTCCGATTCCTTTATACAGAGATAGTGTGGCGGGTGTATTTAATCCTGTTGAGTTTAATGCAGACGAATGGGTTAAAATGGCGAAGGCGACGGGTATGAAATATATGATTATCACTGCCAAACACCATGATGGATTTGCCATGTATGATTCAAAAGTGAGCGATTATAATATTTTGAAAGCCACCCCATTTGGTAGAGACCCGATGAAAGAATTGAAAGCTGCCTGTACAAAGGCGGGTATTAAGTTCGGTTTTTATTATTCTCATGCCTTCGATTGGGGCGAAAAGAATGGGGTAGGTAATGATTGGGACTTTGATAATCCTGGTGGCGATAAGCTATTAGGTGGAGGTAATTGGTGGGAGAAAAGAAAGGAGTTTATTCCTGTCGCTCAAAAATATGTAGATGAAAAGTCTATCCCTCAGATATTGGAACTCATTAATAATTATCATCCTGATATCATGTGGTTCGATACTCCTCATAAGTTACCCGACGAAGAAAATCTTCGCATCCTCGCAGCTATCAGAAAGGTGGCACCTGATATGATTGTAAATGGCAGGGAATCGCATCCCC
>CAIOYH010000118.1 GCA_903862465.1 uncultured bacterium
AAAACCATTCCGCCCCATGGCGTAATCTCTTTATTGGTAAAGGATATATCAAATTCCATAACTCATTTTTTCCTAATGCTACGCATTAGGATTTTGATGCAAAAATAATCATTTATTTTCTATTGCGGAATTTGGGTTAAAATCCTTTTTCTATGCAGTTATCTTTTTAACTGCATTTTCGGCTAATGCCCAAATCAAATCCACTATCAAAATTAAATCTATTACCATTGAAAATGGCGATACGATAGTGAATGAGAAAACCTATCAGAATGATGGCAACACCATTATTTATGATACAATGTCTAATGACAACTCCCGATTTTTATTCTTTAATAAAGATTTTGAGATTGACACCAATTTTGATCAAAGTTTTTCGGATAGCTTTAGCCGGGAGATGAGTGAATTTATCAAGAAATTTAATTCGCCTATGGATAATTTTTTTGGTAATGATTTTGATTTCTTCGATCAAAAGAATTCAATAAACTTTGATTCATTGTTTATGAATCCTAGTCAAAAAGGAATTATCCCGATAGATACTTCTATTGAGAACATAGAAATTCCACTACCCAAGAAAGAGTCAGCTTATAATATTAGTTGTGAAAATATTTTTTTACCGGAAAAGCACGGCGTTATAAATTATACAATTCATCCTGACTCTGAAGAAGGCTCTCTCAAAGTGTCTTTTAATTTGGACCCGAAGAAATCAAGCACAATGTGCTTTATTGATGCCAAAAATAAAACCTTTTATAGGGAAAAAGTGCCTAAATCAAAAGGAACTTATACCCGAATCTTTGATTTAACAGTTATAAATCCTGGCACATTTTATATCACGATTACGCAAGGAACTTTACAAAGCAAGAGCTTAATAAACTATAGAAGAAACGAATAATAACATTAACCAACTTTTTCTTTAGGATATAAGCAAAAAAGTAGTATTTTTGCACTCCATTAATGCATAGGGGTGGTTAGCTCAGTTGGTTTAGAGCGCTTGCTTGACAGGCAAGAGGTCATCAGTTCGAATCTGTTACCACCCACTCTAAAAGGTTCCCGAAATATTCTAGGATGTCTTTCTCTTTTTTATCCACTTATAAAAGATTCATATCATATATTATATGCCCACAATATTCCTATAAATACCCACATCATTTTCAACACTTTTCAACCATAAATAAAAATCTTTACGAATTCTGATATTTTTTTTAAGTTTTTTATTGTTGGTATTAAAAAAAATTGTAGGTTTGATGCGTCCAATTAAACAAGTATTATGGAAACAAAAGGAGTTGATTTTTACGTAGATGCGGCAAAACGTTCCGCACAATGGCATCAAAAATATATAGCGAACATGAAAAAATGTCGCTTTGATACGATAGCAGTGCATGGTATTTACTCCATGCAGGAGGCTCTCGATTTTAATCAGGGCTCGATAATCGAGCCCATTTATATGTCAAGTTCGCAAGCATATCGCGATTCGGACGAGATGGAAGCAGCATTAGGATATAAAATTCCTACATGGTGTTATTCACGTATAGCGAATCCGAGTATGTATTATTTTGAAGGAGTTATGGCTCTTTTGGAAGGCTATGGAGCTGACATTGAAACATCGTGTTGCGCCACATCGTCAGGAATGGCAGCCATCCAAAGTGCTGTGGATCCTTTTCTGTGTGTGGATGAAAAGAATCCAAATCAGAAAATGAACTTTGTTGCCACATGTCAACTATATGGTGGCACGTTCCAACAATTCGGTGTGCGCAAAGATCAGGAGAAAAACATTGAATGGCGAAAAGTAGTCAACTCAAATAATATAGATGAATGGGCATCGAAAATTGATGAGAACACTCGTTTCATTTATGGTGAAATGCCAAGCAATCCCTCACAAGCATTTTTTGATTTGAAGAAAGTTGTAGAGCTCGCACATTCTCATGGTATCCCTGTCATCATTGATTCAACAGTGGCAACTCCTGCCCTGTTGCGTCCTTTGGCTTATGGAGCCGACATTGTGGTGCAGTCAACAACCAAAACTATTACCTCGAGTGGGCTTGGCATCAGCGGTGCCGTTATTTCCCGCAAGAATATTGTTTCACGTTATGGTTCTGATGAAATGAAAGCCGACTTTGCTGGATACATTAAATTGCTTCCCAACAGAGACAATGGTCCGAACATCTCCCCTATGAACGCTATGATGACCTTGAACGATATGCGGACTTTGCGTTCGAAAGTGGATATGTTTAGCCGCAGCACGATGAAAGTAGCGAAATTCCTTGCTCAACATAAACACGTGGCGCAGGTAGATTATTTGGGATTGGAATCGCATCCGTTACATCAGCTAGCTTCGGAATACCTATGGCTTGCCGATTCTGAACACGACGACCTCTACGGAAAACCCGTGAATCGTTATGGTCACTTGATGTCGTTCCATATCAATGGTGATGCCCAAGCTACTCGTAATGTTTTCGACGGATTTCAACGCATTTGGCGTGCCACCGACTTGGGCAGAATTAAATCTGTAGCTACGATTCCTGCTATATCAACCCATTCGCAGCAAGGCGAAGCAGGGCGGAAATTAGCAGGGATTCCATCCAATCTTATTCGCTTATGCGTGGGTGGCGAACATCCCGATGATGTTATTGCCGACCTCGACCAAGCATTATCCGTACTTGATGGAAAGAAAATCTTTGTAACTTCGCCCGAATATTCAGCAGGAGGAGCTTCTTCGGCTTCCCTTCGAAATAAATAAATACATTATAAATAGTAAAAACATAAAATTATGAAACACAACATTGCATTAATTGGTTTTGGTACCGTAGGTCAAGGTATCAGTGAAATTCTTTTAAGTAAAAAGAAATACTTGAAAGATAAGTACAACTTTAAATTTGAGATAGTGGCAGTTGCAGATTTCGCCTACGGAAACTGTTATAATCCTAAAGGGCTCGATATTCAGCAAATGCTAGAAGAGGCTCAAGCTAAGAAAAAATTCAGCAAAGATCTATACGACAAAGATACGCTTACGCTGATTAAAAAATCGAATGCCAACATCGTCTGCGAACTGACATATACCGACCTGACCACTGGCGGTCCGGCAATTGACCATGTGAAAGCAGCACTTAGTTCAGGGAAACATGTGGTGACTAGTAATAAAGGTCCCGCCGCATTAAAATATCAAGAGTTTAAGAAATTAGCCAAAAAGAACAGCGTGAAGTTTTTGATTGAAGGCACTGTGGTTGCCGGCACACCGATTATCAACCTGACACGCGGTCCGTTGGCAGGATGCGAAATCACCAAAATTAAAGGCATCTTGAATGGCACCACCAATTATATGCTTACCGAAATGGAAAAAGGTATGGACTATGCTTCTGTGTTGAAGGTGGCTCAAGATCTAGGTTATGCCGAAGCTGACCCTACGGGCGATGTGGAAGGTTTTGATGCTAGAGGCAAAGTATGTATCTTGGCAAATGTGGTGATGGGTGCTCCGCTCAAGATAGCTGACATCGCCTGCAAAGGTATCACCAAAATTACGCCAAAAGACATCGAAAAAGCTACAAAAGAAGGCAAACGTTGGAAGCTGATTGGCTGTGTGGAAAAGAAAGATGGCATAGTGACCGGCTCGGTGAACCCCGAAATGGTTGAACTCAGTCATCCTTTGGCAGGAGTTATGGGCGCTAAAAATGCGCTGACATTCACCACCGACATGCTCGGCGATGTAACAATCGTTGGTCCCGGCGCGGGAAAGATTGAGACGGGATTCTCTATTCTTACAGACATGTTGTCAATTTAGTTAACAGCTAAAAGATTTTGCCACAAAGACACCAAGACACGAAGAAGCACAAAGCCTTGCGAACCTAAGCATCTTTGTGCCTTTGTGGTAAATTTCCTCATAATGTACTTTCAATAATTATTCAATAAAGCATAGTATTCACCAAGTAAAAATACTCTTATGTCATACACAGGAAAATTTCTAAAAATAGACCTAACCACCCACCAATTCGAATTCGGTCAAACTGAAAAGGTATTAATTGACCAATATATCGGCGCCAAAGGTATGGGCTTTGCGCTCTTGAATCGTTTGAACCCATCCCCTGCTCCATTGGATGCAGCAAATCCACTCATATTCATCAACGGTCCGTTCACGGGAACTAAGGTGCAGACTAGCGCTCGCACCACTTTGGTGACGCGTTCACCACTGACAGGTTGCGCTCAAGATTCCCACTGCGGAGGCAGCTTCGGTCCGCGATTGAAGTTTGCAGGCTACGATTATCTGTATATCACAGGAAAATCGGCGACACCTGTTTATCTCTATATCAATGAAGACAAAGTGCAGTTTTTGGACGCTTCCGATTTGTGGGGCAAAGGCATCTTCCATGCAAACGATGAGTTGATTAAGCGCCATCCGGGCGTTGACCCACGCATTGCTGCCATCGGACCTGCCGGTGAACATCTTTCAAGCATTTCGTGCATCGGCATTGACAAACATCGTCAGTTTGGACGCGGTGGTGTTGGTGCCGTGATGGGTTCCAAAAACCTCAAAGCTGTGGTGGTGGATGGCAATATCCCCATCAAATATTTTGATGAAGATAAGTTTAAATTGGTCAATCTAGAGTCCACTAAAGATATATTGAACAACCCCGGCGTGAAATTTCGTCGGCAGAAAGGCACCATGAAATGCATCCGTTCGTGTCAGAACAACGAGATATTGCCCGTCAAGAATTGGCAAAAGGTGCAATATGACGAGTTCGAGCAAATAAGCTCCGAAACCACCCGTGAAACCCTCAATTGGGAAGACACAGGCTGCTTCAACTGCTCCATTAAATGCTCCAAATGGGCACGTTGGGATGGGCACGAAATTGAAGGACCCGAATACGAAACGGCTGCTTTCCTAGGCTCATCCTGCGAAATTGCCGACATCAAAGCCATCGCCTTTGGCAACGAAATCTGCAATGACTTAGGCTTAGACACCATCAGCGCAGGCGGCACCGTGGGCTTTGCCATGGAATGTTATGAAAAAGGTTTGTTGGACGACACCAAGGGTTTGCAGCTCAATTGGGGCAACGCCGAAGCGCAACGCACCTTGCTACATCAGATGGCATATCGCACCGACTTGGGACAAGTCTTTGCCGATGGCACCCGCGCTGCCGCCCTCAAAATAGGCAAAGGCAGCATGGATTTCGCCATACAGATTTGCGGCATGGAACTCTCGGGCATCAACCCCAAAGGCTCCCTGACGATGGGCGTAGCAATGGCAGTGGCTGATTTTTCGAGCCACACACGCCTTTGGATAGCCGAAACCGAAATGGGCGACGACTTCAAACTGACCGACATATTGCCCGCCGTATTCGAAGGCATCGACGCCACCAACGTGCGCAACAGCATGGTGATATGCGATTTCGTTCCCCTCGGCTTGGGCGTCTTGGCGGAAGTCTTGAATGCCGCCACAGGCAGCCATCACACAGCCGAAAGTTTGCTCCATGTTGGCGCTCGCATCACCCATCTCGCGCGCCTCTACAACACCCGCAACGGCAGAACACACCACGACGACAACCTCCCCGCACGTTTCTATAACGAAGAAAGCTTGGCAGGTTTCATGAAAGGACAAAAGCTCCAACAGTCCTACTTCAAGACCTTCATGCACGACTATTATGTCATGCGGAAATGGGATAATGAAGGCGTTCCGCAAGAAGAAGTCCTGCGAGAGTTTGAAGTAGTATAGAGTTTATTCCTTAAACCCCTAAACTTGCAAATAATTTGGGCGCCTCCCCCCGAGAAAATCGGGGGGTCAGGCTGTCCGCTTTTAGTCCTCGCGCCGCGAATAAGCGGCGCTGTGGGCTAACCGCTACCATCCTTGGCGCGCGTGCCACCTGTCTATCTCTTGGACTTTTAATAAACGTTTTTTTCTTTTTGCCTATATGCCAAAGTTGGCAATGCCACCTCCGAGACTACTTTGCCTATATGCCCAAAATGGCTATACCATCTCATAGACTACTTTGCCTATATGCCCAAAATGGCTATACCATCTCAT
>CAIOYH010000119.1 GCA_903862465.1 uncultured bacterium
ATACAGCATATTTATAAAAAACACTATACATTTATATTATAGCATAACAGAAAATGAATTAGAACATTTCCGAAAATGCTCGGCAAGCGGCAGAAAAAAATAAATATCAAAAAAATCAGCGAATCAATTTTGCTGTTGCGATGAAATGTCGTACTTTTACTTTTTATTTATCAACAATATCAATTTAATTATTAACAATTAAGAATTTGAAAAAACATATTTTCATATTCCTTTTTCTTTTTCCATGGTTTGCGGCATATTCTCAAATTAATTTGGTTCCTAATCCAAGTTTTGAAGAATACGACTCCTGTCCAACAAATGGATCTACACCTGGTGATCCTCAATTTGAACACTGTAAATATTGGTATTTACCTACAGAGGGAACAGCAGATTATTTCAATGTTTGTGCTCCAGCCATCGCAGTTCAAATCCCTACTAATTTTGCAGGTTTTCAGTATCCATTGGATGGCAATGCTTATGCAGGACTTTTTGCAATTCACATTAGCTCCATAACTCCCGATAATTATCGTGAATATATACAAACAAAACTAAACAAATGCCTTAAACAAAATCAAGAGTATTATTTTGAGTTTTATGTTTGTAGAGGTGAAGTACAAAATATTGCTATCGATAAACTGGGGGCATTGTTTACATCCTATCCAATATCACGGACCGATGCAAATCCAATAATAGCTCAACCTCAAATTGAAAACCCGCATCATAATATTATTACAGATTCGGCTCATTGGACAAAAATTTCAGGAACTTTTACGGCAGAGGGTGGAGAATGCTATCTTACTATCGGCAATTTCTATTCAACTGAAGAAACAGATACAATTTGGTATCATCCTGAATGGGAAGACGACTATGCATATTATTATATTGATGGCATCACTTTAAAAGAAGTGGATTCATATATTAAAGTGCCCAATGTGTTTACACCAAACAACGATGGTTTCAACGATTTGTTTAAGGTTGAACAAAAATCTATTACAAAATTCAATGCTTCAATATATAATCGTTGGGGCGAAGAACTTTTTAAATGGGATGACATAAACAAAGGGTGGGATGGCAAGCATAATGGAAATGATTGTGCCGTAGGTGTTTATTATTATTTAATAAATGCCCGTGGCGACGATGATAAGGAATATGATTTACATGAATTTTTTCATCTGCTCAGATAAAAAAAAACAATTATTATGAAAAAAATATTTTTTATTTTATTTATTGCATTAGCCCTATATTCTAATGCGCAACTATTACCAATAGGACAGAACAATCCTACAGTTAATCAAAATTGGTCTCGAACTGGTAATAATGGATTTGGATCTACACCAAATAATAGCAATATATTTGGTACAAGCCTATATTTTAATTCACCAATTTATACGGAAACATTTGGTATAATTCGCACTCGTTTAAACGGGACACTAACAACACCAATTAATGGTGTAAACCAAAATGTATCGGGTTATTTTGGCATAGGTCCAAATGGTTATTTTGGAACTCACAGCCCATGGAGTATGCTACACCTTGAAGGTCCCGACAATTCCGGAGGAGGAGGCGGTACAGCAGGTTGGCGCCAATGGATGCAAACCGGAGCTTTTATGCTAGAAAACTCCGATGCCATGTATATAGGTATGCAACCTCAAGGCGGATTAACTAATCGGTCAGATGCCATTATAAATTGGAGCGATGATGCGACAGGTATATTAGGACCTGACAGGTTAAAAATAGTTTTTACAGGGATAGCACCAGGTAACGGAATCGGAAACAATCCGACTGATTACAATTCATTAAATGGATACGAGTATATGGAGTTTGCAGCTAGCCCTTTACAAAACAACAATTTTGGCAGGCCAGTTGGAAATGTTGGTATTGGACCCGTATTTACCAGTATAGCATTACCTCAATCGAGGTTACATATTAACTCGGAAGATGATTTAGAAACGTGGTTTCAAATTACCAATCAAACAGGTACAGGACAAACAGCAAATGATGGCTTCCGAGTGGGAATATTAAGCAATGGTGTTGTAAATTTACGTCAACAGGAAAATTTACCGATGGTTTTTTATACAGATTTTGGTAATGTAACATCAGGGGGAGGAGCGGATTGGGAGCGAATGAGAATAACCCATATCGGAGCACCAAATGTGCCAGCACCATTTGGCATACCATTAAATACTACTAGAGTTTCTATTAATGAGGATGGAGATTTCCCAATAACAAACCCAAGAAGCTTACTACATTTGGGATACAATACTGGAACCTTATTAAATGGTTGGACAACAACAGATGGTTGGCGTCCTTGGATGAATGTAGGAACATTTATCTGTGAATACACTGATCATATTTATGTTGGTATGAAAAATGAAAATTTTGGAGCAGGTGATAGATCAGATGCTGTGATAGGATGGGGCGATAATCATCATCAAGATTTAAACTATCCATTCGGACAAGGACCGGATAATTTACGATTTATTTTTACAGGATATACAGGAGCCGTTGGAGTTGACCCAAGAATTGTGTCACAAGACGGGTTAGAAGTAGGAAGATTTACACCTGACGGAAATTTAGGAATAGGTGATTTTACTGCTGCAGGGCTTAATCAACAACCAACTCATAGAATAGATGTTGATGGAAATGGTAGAATTAGGCAAATGCCATACACAACAAATGTCTTTGATGCGGTTACAATTGACGCTGCAGGTGTTTTGTGGCGAGGACCTTATGCAGCCGGTTTTGGTGCTTATTGCACTAGTTTGACTCCTTTCGATTTGCAAAATGATGATTGGAGGATAGGGCTTAATGGACATACAGTTTATTTTGAAGGACAAAGTGTGGGTGCTTTTGACAATGTAGCTGTTGGTTATGGGTGTGGTTCATCTTTAATGGCAAAATTTAATGCTTTGCAGATACATCCACTAGCAGTAAATAATGGAATTGGGACAATAAGTTATGCAGGTACGTTTTTTAGCTTTCCTCAAGAAAGTACTAATTATTCGTGTGGAGTTTGGGGATATTCAAAAGGGGTTACAGTATGTGGAGTAGGAGTAGCTGGTATAGCTGATGCCGTACCGAATTCGACAGGTTATAACTGGGCATTTGGTGTTTATGGAGAAGCGACCCCATCTACACCAATACCGATAGCTGGTCCGACTAATCACCTTTGGGCGGGTGCTTTTAATGGAGCTGTTCTATTAAATTCTTTTATGTATGGTTCTGATTCGATTCTGAAAAAAGACATAAATCCTATTACAAATAGTTTAAGCATTATTGATAGTTTGAAGCCAAAAAGTTTTTATTATGATACGACTTTTACAAATAGCAAAGGTTTATGGGAGCAACCTGCTAAACAATATGGTTTTGTGGCACAAGATGTAGAAAAGATACTTCCGGAATTAGTTACAGAAGCATTAAAGCCTCCACAATATGACACATTAGGTAATGAAGTACATCCTGCATTTACCTATAAGGCATTAAATTATAACGCCTTTATAGGGATATTAACGCAAGGAGTCAAGGATTTGGATTCTATTACACAGGGAATAAGTGCTCAGGTTAGCGGCTTGCCAAAAATAAGTTTTGGTGCGAAATGCGACATAGACTCCGGAAGCTTTGAATTACCTAGTAATTGGCGAGTTGGATTAAATGATAAAAATTTGTATTTTGATGGACAAGGTGGCAGCGGGGGAAATAATATAGGGGTTGGATATACCTGTGATGATGCTTTAGTAGGAAAGTTAAGTGTATGGGAAACTACGCAAATTGGTGGCAGTAGTGTAGCAGGTTATTTTAATAATACAGCAATCGGAAATTTCGCGGCTTCCGTGATGGGTACAACAGATAAAAGCAATGCAAAAGATAACTACGCAGGATTTTTTACTGCACAGAGTAGTCATGGCGAAGTGAATACCGGCGTTTTAGCTATTGCAAAAAATGGAAAGCAGAATTATGGTATTTGGGCAGAAGCTCCACAAAATACAACAGACCAACATGCAAGTGTAGCAGCATATATAAATGGGAATTTGGATGGTATTGGCGTGAATTTATATGTTTCGGATGCTAAATTTAAGAATAATGTTCAGAATATTACAAATGCTACTGATATTATAGAACAATTACAGCCAAGAACTTTTAATTTTAATACGACAGGTTATCCATATATGAATTTTAATACAGGCAATCAGTATGGATTTGTGGCTCAGGAAATGATAAGCGTGTTGCCAGATTTAGTAAAGAATTCTATTTTTAGAGCTGAATACGATTCGGTTGGAAATATGATACATGATACGATTCAATATAAATCGTTAAATTATGAAGGTTTGATTCCGATAGTGGTGCAAGCTGTGAAAGAAATGAAATCGAAAAATGATTCAATAACGGATAAATTAAACGACAGGATTGATAGTTTGAGGCAAGTCGTTATTACGAATAATACGATGTTGTTGCAAAAAAATGATAGTTTGCGGAATGTATTAAACACATTTAACACACGGCTTACTACTATTGAAGACCGTTTGGAAGAATGTTGTAAAGGACATAATGGAAATGGGAATCATAGTTTGTTGACCAATCCAAACACGGAAAATACCACAGAGGTTGAATTGGAAAATGTTCAAGCAATCGTTTTAGATCAAAATGTACCAAATCCATTTGCTGAAAGCACCGTGATTACTTATTTTATACCTGACAACATCAATTATGCACAGATAGTATTTACAGATAACTACGGCAGAATAATGAAGACTGTTGATATAAAAACATCTGGTGCTGGTATGATAAAGGTTTATGCGGCTAATTTGAGTAGCGGCACATATACCTATAGTTTGATGGTGGATGGAAAAGTTGTGGAATCGAAAAAGATGATGTGTGTGAAATAGTTTGTAAACTAAGAAAAGGCTTCGTGTGGGGCGATGCCTTTTCTTTTTATATGAACTTGTACTTTTGATATGTAAAAATTAAAAACCAATAAACGTTTACCTATTATAATAAAGTTCTCAATTAAAAATTAAATACATAAAACAATGAAAAACAAAAACCTTTATACTTTTTTAGCCATCAATAAAATAAGCAAAGTTCTTTTGATATTGATGTGCTGTGCATTTTTTAGTCCACTAAGCAATGCAGCAAACAACAATTTGATTTTGGCAGGCTGTAAGTATGCATATCCCAACCCGAACGATACTGTTTATCCTTTGCAACTGATTTTGATGGCTTATGAGTATGGAAATACTTTTAATGTAAGCTGTTTTGGGTTTAAAGATGGTAGAATTGATTTGACTGTGAATGGCGGGACGCCGCCTTTTACATATCAATGGAGCGAAGGCGACACTATTAAAAATATAAAAGATTTACCAGCCGGATATTATAAGGTTATAGTGACGGACGCAGATAGTTCTATCGCAGTAGCAGATATTACATTGACGCAACCAACTCCTTTAAAAAAACTTGAGACTGAAATAATAATTTCGAAATATCCAAATAATTATAATGTAAGCTGCATTAATTGTTTCAATGGCAGTTTGTCTGTTGCAGTTACGGGTGGTTCAGGAGAATATATTTATGCATGGAAAGATGATAGTTTGGCGACGCTTAATCGCAGCGGATTAGGAGCAGGAATTTATTTTATTACTATAAAAGATACAAATAAGTGTAGCGGAGGCGATGGAGTTCAACAAAATATCCCATTGAGTGAGCCTCCCAATAATGGATGGTCAATGAACGGTAATGCTAATATCAACGCAAATCAATTTATTGGGACAACGGATGGAAATGCATTATTATTTAAAACAAATAGTATTGAACAGATGCGTTTAACTCCTTCTGATAGCGATTCAACAAGTGGAAAAGTTACAGTGGAAGGAAATATTTTTTCTAATGGAAAAATTATAACTAATCGAATAACAACATTGGATAGTCTTTTGTATATAGGAGATAGCTCATTAACGTATAATCCTGTTTATAATAGAATAGCCTCAGATGGTATGGGGTATAGCATTAAAGGCATGGGGCTTGGAACATTAACTATCGGAAAAGCTATAAATTCTATTGGCTTAGGTTACTTTTCAAGAACATATGGAAATAATAGTATTGGTATAGGGAATCGTGTTTTTACTGATGTAGAAGGGACAAACAGTATAATACTAGGTTCTGGACCTTCAAATAATTCTGGATTTATTATTAATAATAAACCAAATACTTTAATGGTTGGGTTTAATAGCACAATTCCGACTTTATATGTAGGCTCTTCGAATGGAACAGGGACAACAGGAAATGTGGGAATTGGGACAACTGAACCGCAAGCAAAACTACAAATAAATATTGATGATAATACAGAGGCATTTACGATATTTAATACTGTTGATAATGATTATAATTTCAAAATTAAAGGGAATGGTTACGTTTATGCAAGAGAAATTACCGTAAAATTAGGAACACTTGGTGATTTTGTCTTTGCTCAGAATTATAAACTAATTACGCTTGATGCATTAGAAGAATTTATTAATAAAAATAGTCATTTACCGGGTATTCCCTCTGCGACTGATGTTAATAATAATGGATTAAATGTAGGTGAATTTCAAAACTTATTATTGCAAAAAATTGAAGAACTAACTCTCTATATTCTTGAGTTAAACAAAAAAAATGAAATTCTGCAAAAAAAAATGGAACAAATTGAAAAAACCAAAACTAAAAAATAGAACGATATGAAACGATTGATATTATTTATAGGACTATTAA
This sequence comes from uncultured bacterium, assembly GCA_903862465.1. Taxonomy (GTDB): domain Bacteria; phylum Bacteroidota; class Bacteroidia; order Bacteroidales; family CAIWKO01; genus CAIWKO01. Next base: position 6,742 of record CAIOYH010000119.1, read on the forward strand.
CTTTTTTAAAATGTTACGGTCAGACTCCAAGCAATGACCCGCATTGGCAATTCGTATGGGGTGATGAATTTGATTTTTTTGATAATACAAAATGGGCAAAAGCAAATTATTGTGATCACTATGGTGAAACTGTTTTAAACCTAGAGCAAAATGTATGGACATCAACTGAAGGAAACTTAGTTATTAAGATTGATAATAATCCAACAAATTGCCCTGCTAACCCACCTCTAACATTGATGGATTGTGGAGGATGTACTGAGGGCATACATAATTTTACTTCAGGATGGGTGGAAAATATTAGTTCATTAAATATACAATTCGGTTATGTTGAAGCCCGAATTAAATTTCCTTATGGTAAAGGGTTATGGCCTGCATTTTGGACTTTTTTAGGTGCAGATTTGTCTAACTGGAGCAATTCTGCTGAAATTGATATTGCTGAAATTTTAGGAGATTTGTCTAGTAAAGAATATCTTCAACAAAATTTTCCAGCAGATCAGATATTTACAACAAATATTCATTTGAGATATTGCGAGGAAGACTCTTATGATTATGTTTATGATCCAGATACACATGAAGGAACTTGTACTGATCTACCAGACTATTTTTCTGGAGGGTGGATGAGTTCCTATGCAGATTGGCATACTTATGCAATTGAATGGTCGCCTAGTAAGATAATTTGGTATATTGATGATTATCCAATAAGAATTTTCTCTAATCATAATATTATTGACCCTGTAAGAATCATTATGGGAGTAGGAGTTCTAACCGATAAAGATAAACATATATTAACAGATGAATCAACTCCTTTTCCATCATATATGTATGTTGATTTTATGCATGTTTATAAACTAAATAAAGATTGTAATGATTTTATTGATGCAACTAACTATGATTTTTCTACTTATAATAATATTGAAAAAAATTATATTAAGATAGGTGAAGGTGGTGGAAATAATTCCTTATCTGTTGGTGATGATATTACGTTAAGGGCATCACAATTTATTGATATATACGGTAATTTCTATATTCCGGTTGGTGCATCATTTTATGCGGATGCAAATAGAGATTGCGAGTCAGATTTAAGTTATGATTGTGCTCAAACTTTTAATCCTTGTACTTATGATTTTGAGAATTACGATAATTCAATAAAAAAAGAAATTGAGTTGGGTGATAATGGATGTAATATATTAGTTACTCCTGCTAACAATAATATTTTGCTAAAAGCAACACACCAAATTGTTTTGAAATCAGGAGTAACAATTTTACCTGTCTCTGATAAATCTGTAGAATTAGTAATAATACCATGTCAATAAATCAAAAAACAATGAAAACTAAACTTCTTCTTTTAATGTTGTGCTTTTTCGTTTTCGGATGCAAAAAGAATCCTTTTGATTACCGTACTAAATATTTGGGCAATTATGTATTTGTTGTTCATAGCTCTTCTTATAATCCACTTGATGGTTTAATTGATACTACTTTTTCAATTAATGGGGAAATTGAATATGGTTCAGAAAAAAACACCATATTAATTTCTTTCGGTGGAAGCACAGGAACTGATTTTAAAATTTATGAAGATGGAACTGTAGACATAAATTATTGTTCGGGTGAGTTCGAAACGACCGACAAACTCGTGTATTCTTGTTATAGGAATGAAAGCCCGTCAGCACATTCTTCTTTAGATGTGGAAGGAGAAAAAAAATGAGAAAACTATTCATTACAATAGGCATAATTCTTATAATATACGTATCGTATGGTCAAGATTCTCTTAAATATAATGCTCAACATTCGAAATATCAATTCTCGTTTTTGGCTGGTGGTTTTTATAAAAGCTTTTTGGGAAATAAGTATATTAAACCTACAACATTTGAATTGGGTGACCCTTTTGAGCAACATCAATATGAGAGGTCTATAAAAATACCAGCAGGCGGATTCAAATTCGGGGCACTATTAGATATAAGAATGGCAAAACACTGGTACTTTACAACTGGGCTGCTATTTTGCTATAGGAAAGATATTTTTGAATACAATAGTGATACAATTAAAAAATACAATAGTATTGGTTCAATTCGAAATATTTATAATGTACTTTCGTATAATTATGTCTACAATAGTTTAGAAATCCCTTTAATGATTCTGCTGAAATTTAAAAGAATTAACCTGTACGCTGGAGCCTTTATCCCAATATTGAGCTATAAAGTAGCAAATTATACTTATATTATTCGACAATCTTCTTATCCCATTTCGTATAATACTTCTGAAAAAACAATCAAAACTTTAGAAGTCCCTTTTAAGATTTATCCTTCTTGGCTCATGAGTTATACTATTAATTTAGCGAAACATAGGCTTGAACCTTTTATTGGGATGGATTTTGGACCGAAAAGATCTTTTTGTTTACAAGGTGGATTAATTTTTACTCCATATAATTATCAAAAATAATAAAAACAAATTAAATAATACCTAAAAAAATAAAATCATGAAAACAAAAAAACATTTAATATTAATAATATCATTTTTACTCCTTGCTAATTTTACTTTTGCTCAATTGAGAGTTGACCAATTTGGAAGAATTGGTATGGGAACTAATTATCCTAATCCAGAGTACAAACTTCATATTAAAGGCAATTTATTGTTGACTACTTATCCTGAAATTCCTCCATCTAATTCTACTTTTGTAGAGTTTAAGTTTAAATTAGGCAATGGTAAACCTGGAGCTGAGTTTGGAGCTAATATAGGTAAAATTGCAGTCTGGTCGCAAGAGGCAGGGTTCAATAAATTATATGCATTAAAATTCTATACTCAGTCTGACAGCAGCACTAAAACAAATATTACGGCTATTGAGAGCGCATTAGGAAAAATTTTACTATTAAATTCATATTCATTTAAATTCAAATATGACACAATGGTTGATTCAAAAACGACTTATGGTTACTTAGCTCAAGATATACAAAATGTTCTACCTGATATTACAGATTCAGCAAAAGGAATATTATTAATTGATTATCAACAAATAATACCATTATTAACAGAAGCTATGAAAGAACAACAATCTGAAATTGATAGTATAAAAAGTGATACAACAAAATATCGAACACATTCGCAACTTAGCCAAGTTATAGATTATACATATAAATTCGATAGCCTTTATAAAGTAATCTCAGATTTAAAAAATCAAATATTAAGTTGTTGTACCTTAAATCAAACGCTTCAATTAAATCAGAATGGAGCTACTGTTTCGTTATTGTATCAAAATAAACCAAATCCTTTTAAAGAAAAAACAATTATTGAATTTGACATTAAAGAAATTTTTGATAATGCCTCAATAATGATATTTGATATGCAAGGAACTTTAAAAAAGACTATTGCAATTACACAGGTCGGTAAAGGTCAAATTATGATAGATGGTTACGAACTTACGGCTGGCATGTATTTATATTCTCTTATAATTAATGACAAAGAAATAGATACGAAACGTATGATATTGCTAAATTAGTTTTTTATTTAACCACAATCAAAAAAACTCACAATTTAACTTTTTTGAATAAAGGCTTGTCTTCTAATCGGAGGCAAGCATTTTTTTTGTGAATGCATGATTCAAGAGCCAGAAGATAGCCCGTTGGCACGAGCGCAAGGGATTGCAGTGGAAAGCCCGGAGGGAAGCGGAGCTCTGCGGAGCTTACCGAGGACTTGGAACGAAAAGCCCGACCCGACGTAGGAGGGATGCGCCCAAAGAAAGAACCAAATTCCAAGGTTCAAACACCAAATACCAAGAAATCCCTACGAATTGCGAATATGCGAATTACGAATAAGGATAAGGAGTTCAGAGTTCGGAGGTCGTGGTTTCGAGTTGGCTATGTTTGTCAGAAAAAAATAATTTCATCAATTTGCTTGTCCACAATAAAAAAAATACGTAGGTTTGCACCCAATTAATTTAGAACAAAAAAACGTCAGAATATATGCAAAAAGTAATGTTGTTGGGCGACGAAGCCATTGCGCAAGGCGCTATTGATGCGGGGATATCAGGGATTTATGCTTATCCGGGCACGCCGTCAACCGAAATAACCGAATACGTAGAACATTCGCGGGAAGCGAAAGAAAAAAATATAAGAGCCTTTTGGGCGGCAAACGAAAAGACCGCCGTGGAGGGCGCCATCGGCATGGCGTATGCAGGCAAACGGACGATGGCATGCATGAAACATGTTGGTTTGAACGTTGCTGCAGATGCGTTTATCAATTCTGCCATCACGGGAACCAACGGAGGGATGATAGTGGTGAGCGCCGACGATCCTTCGATGCATTCGTCGCAAAATGAACAGGACTCGCGCTTTTATGGCAAGTTCTCCTTGTTGCCCATCTTGGAACCTACCAACCAACAGGAGGCGTATGATATGGTGCATTATGGTTTTGAGCTTTCGGAGCGCTATCATTTGCCTGTGTTGATGCGTATCACGACGCGTTTGGCACATTCGCGTTCGGGTGTGGTGCGTTCGGCTTCGCGGGAGCAAAATCCTGTGAAATTGCCTGAGGATTTGCGCCAATATGTGTTGTTGCCTGCCTTGGCGCGCAAGCGTTATAAGAGTTTGTTGGCGGCACAATATGATTTGATTGAAGAAGGGGAGAAATCGCCCTACAACAACTATATAGATGGCGCCGACAAGAAGTTGGGGATTATCACTTTTGGGATAGCGTTTAATTATTTGATGGAAAATTATCCTGATAGGGTTGTTCCGTATCCTGTTTTGAAGGTTTCACAGTATCCCGCGCCGCGGAGGATGATAGAAAAATTGTGTAAAGAGTGTGACGAGATTATAGTGTTTGAAGAAGGCGCGCCGATGATAGAGGAACTGTTGCGCGGCTATTTGAATAATAGCTTAAAGATAAAAGGCAGGTTGGACGGTACGCTGCCGCGCGATGGAGAATTGAATCCCAACTTGGTGGGTGCAGCATTAGGGCTGACAATAGCCGAAACGGTGGAGATGCCTGCTATAGTTGTTGGGCGTCCGCCTTCATTGTGTAGTGGTTGTTCGCATATAGATACGTATATTGCGCTCAACGAAGCCATGCTTCCGTATGGAAAAGGACGGGTGTTTGCAGATATAGGTTGCTACACCTTGGGAGCTTTGGCGCCGTATGATGCTATCAACTCGTGTGTGGATATGGGCGCTTCTATCACGATGGCGAAAGGTGCGGCAGATGCAGGTTTGCGACCATCCGTAGGGGTGATAGGCGATTCTACGTTCACGCATTCGGGCATGACGGGTTTGTTGGATGCTATCAATGATAATACGACGATGACTGTTGTGATTTTGGATAACAGCATCACCGCGATGACGGGCGGACAGAAGTCGGCAGCCACAGGCAAAGTGAAAGAGATATGTTTGGGCTTGGGCATAGACCCCGAACATTGTCATATCATAAAACCCTTGCGGAAAAATCATGAGGAAAATGTGGCTATCTTCAAAAAAGAGATAGAATATGAAGGTGTTTCGGTGATTATCCCTACACGGGAGTGTATTGTTTCTTTGGATAAACGGATGAGGGAGAAACATAAGGAGAAAAAAGGGGCGGAGTGAAAAACCACTGAGGCACTAAGAGCACTTAGAAACACTAAGAGTAAATAAATTAAATGATAACACAGAAATATATCAACGATATGGCGTACCGAATTGTTGGTTGTGCCATTGAGGTTCACAAACACATTGGACCCGGTTTGTTGGAATCTGTTTATCATCGTTGTTTTATCGAAGAATTGGAAAGTGCGGGGTTCAATGTTCAATCGCAGTTATATGTTCCGATAAGTTATAAAGAAAAGAATTTAGGAGGATTATTGAAACTTGATTTACTTGTAAATAATATAATTGTTATAGAATTAAAATCAGTGGAAGTAATGATTCCTTTGTATAAAGCTCAATTATTGTCGTATTTAAAATTAACGGGAAAACCCAAAGGACTTCTGATTAATTTTAATTGTGAAAATATCACGAGTCAGTTAGTATCCTTAGTAACAGAAGAGTTTGCCAAATTGCCTGCTTCTTAGTGTTTCTTAGTGAACTTAGTGTCTCAGTTGTAAAAAATAGCTTCAAAAAGGATTAGAAAAGTATATATATAAAGAAAACTTAAAATCAAGATAATGAAAAAAGACATCATATTAGGCGGAGTCTGGGGACAAGGAATTCTTTCGATAGCGGCAGTAATTGGATATGCATCCATCAATATGGGATGGTATATCAAACAAGCGGAAGTGCATGGCATGAGCCAAAGAGGCGGTGATGTGCAATCGAATCTGAGGATTTCTGATCAAGAAATCTATTCCGATTTAATCCCGCAAGGCAAAGCCGACTTAATCATTGCCGTTGAACCTATGGAATCGCTGCGCTATCTGCCTTTGTTGGCTCCCGATGGTTGGCTCATCACCAACAGCGAACCTTTTGTCAATATTCCCAACTATCCCGACTTGGAAAAGATACATGCCGAGATACGTTCTTTTCCACGTCATGTATTGGTAGAAGCCGACAAGATGGCGAAGGAAATCAATGCATCCAAATCTGCCAACATGATTATCCTGGGGGCTTCATCTCCATTCATAGGCATAGAATTCGATAAGTTGGAAAACGCCATCCGAGCCATTTTCGGTAAAAAAGGCGACACCGTAATACAAAATAATCTCAATGCTTTGAATCTTGGTAGAGAATTTGCTTTGAAAAATATGTAGAATAATATTTCTGTATAGTTCATAAAAAAAAGCCGACATGATGTCGGCTTTTTTTATGAGAATGAGAATTAGAAACGGTATTATTTTAATTGAAATTTGATAGGTAACGTCATTTTTACATCTATATTTTTGCCGCCTTGTTTGCCGGGAGTCCATCTTTTGTTGGATAGTTTCACCACGCGCACTGCCTCTTGGTCGCAACCGCTGCCAATGCCTCTTATCACTTTCACGTCGGTGACGCTTCCATCAGCTTTCACCGTAAACTCAATATAGACAGTACCCATGATGCCCGAAGTTTTCGCTAAAGCAGGATACACAAGATTAACGGTAATGAAATTTTCTAAGGCAATTTGTCCGCCGATAAATTCAGGCATTTGTTCCACCACAGCAAATGATTCGGCTTTGACGTCTTGTATCTCAATAGCATCAACTTCCATAATCTTTTCTTCGCTAACAGTTGCGGCCGGCGCTGCGTTATAAGTTGCACCCGATGCAGGACTATAATTATAGGATGATTTCATGGTGCTTTTCACACCCATTTGTCCTGAGGCTCCGCCATAGCCTGCGCCAACAGCATTATCATTCACGCCTTCGGGCAATGGCAAAGGTTGTTTCACGGTCACTTGTTTGCCTCCTTTGTTTCTAACCACAGAGTCAATGGCGATAAAGGAAGTGTAATTGGTTAGCAAATTATATTTCAAACCCAAGCCTGTGATTTGTTCAGTGAGTTTCGGGTCGTTGGCAGCATTATTGAAATCGTCCAACTTGCGTATCTTTTGGCGTGCCCATAGGTACTTAATGGCACGATTGGATGCTTGTGCTTTGGTTTTGCTCACATCAAAGGTATAAGTGAAATCTTCCTTACCGCTTCTGCCTGTAATCTTTATTGTGCCTTCGGGATTGCCCTTATATTTGCCAAACAAAATCACTGGGCGTTCGGCTAACACATCGGGCACATGAGCCGGCTCGATGTCATACACATCAAATCCTGCATAATCCACCTTAATATCCGTCAACACGGGACTTTGTATATAACTTCTGAACTTATCGGCTTTCGCATCGGCTTCTTCGGGTTTGGTAACCACAAAAGATTCGCCCAAACCTGCATTAGCAATGCCTTCAATCAAAAACCTATTCACTGCGGAGCCTATGCCAAAGGCAAAGAAATTGGCTTTGTTCAGATTGTTTTGTATCAACTCAAAGGATTCTTTTTCCACATCCACATAACCATCCGTAGCAATCACGAAGGTGCGTGCAAAGCCTTTTTGTTTCTCTACGGATAAGGCTTTCTTCAAGGCAGTAATCAGTTCAGTGCCGCCCGAACCTTGTTGTTGGTCAATCATTGCCAAAGCTTTTTGCAGATTTTCGTCCGTGGCATACACCGATTGCGGCTCAAATTGATTGGCACATCCGGCAAAAAGTATCACATTAAACTTATCTGTCGAACGTATGTTCTTAATCAAGTTTTTCAACAATTTCTTCGATGTTTCTATTGGATAACCATTCATCGAACCCGACACATCCATGATGAAAACATATTCCCGTGGTGGAATTTGATCCACGGTGGGCTTGGGTGGTGGTTGCACCATGGCAAGGAAAAAGTTCTCGCCCGAGTTTTCACCTTTATAAAGCAACAAACCCGATTCAATTTTGTTATCTGCCAAACGATATTGAACAATCACGTCGCGATTGCCTTCAAACACTTCGCTGTTTTTTAGTTGGAGATTTGCGCTTGCGGGCGTTTCATAATTTATCGTCATTTCATGCGAAGGGCAGCGCACATCTTTTATGGGCATGCCGGCTGCCAAATTGATACCAATAGTAAATGTGTAAGCAGGTTTTTCGCCTTCGTGGGTATAAGGGTTCGACACCCATTTGTCGTTTGCCGAAGCCGTAGCTTCCGATTTGTTCGAGTAGCGCGGACCAACCACCGTGGGATACACAAACTCATACACCCCTTCTTCGGGTATCAACAATTCGGTATAGCACATCTCTATGTTGATGGTGTCGCCGGGCATAATATTCGCCACATTCATCTGAAACACATTGGGGCGTTGTTGTTCCAAGAGGGAAGCGTTTTTGCCTTCGCTTTTTGCTTGCTCATAATCCTGACGGGCTTTTTGTTTCTCCTGTATCTTAGCTGTAATCAGTCGGTCGCCCACCTTCATTTTCATGCTATACACCGCTGCACGCGTCGAAGCAGGAAAAATATAAATAGCTTCAATCACACTTTTGCCGCTGTTCACATAGGTTTGCTTCACCGTTACATCGGCAATCACTCCGGCAATATTCACTTCGGCGCCGGTGGCTTTCAGTGGCAGTTGTTCGGTGCCATTGCCTTCGCCCTTCACAAAGAAATAAGGCGACAAGGTTTTGTCGTCCTTGTCTTCCGCAGGTTTGGAGCGCATAGTAGCCCGACTCACTGCATCACGTTTCTCTTGTTTCGGCAAAGCCGTAACATAACTCTTCTGCGAGATGATACTCACAGGAATGATGAAAAATAGTATTAGCAACACAGCGGTTGCGATACTTTGCTTTAGAAATTTTGGTGTTTTCATTTTTTTTGATTTTAGATTTATGATTTTGGTTAATGATTTTTGATTTTAGGTATAGATAAAGTTTCTAGATTTTTCCATAAATTATTTTCACAACAAAGATACTTCGCCCGTCAAGCCAAAAGCCAGGTAAAAAAGAATACGGTAGGAATGAATCAGTTAAAGGGGGGTAATTGCAAGTTAACGGCAAAAGTATTTTAATCCACCGTCATCTGATGACTCTAAGTCATCTGATGACTTTCCATGTAAAAAGAAGAATTTCATTATTTAAGTTCGTTTAAAATCAAGTTTGATTTATTTCAAACATAGTTTGAAACGGATTTCATGGAGCCTAACTTGCATTTCACGAACCCTAACTTGCATTTCACGAACCCTAACTCGCATTTCATGAACCCTAACTCGCATTTCACGAACCCTAACTTGCATTTCACGAACCCTAACTCGCATTTCACGAACCCTAACTCGCATTTCATTAACCCTAACTTGCATTTCACGAACGCTAACTTGCATTTCACGAACCCTAATTCGCATTTCATGAAGCCTAATTGGTGGCTTTGATTTTGCAGGATATAATGTTTTAAGCCTCGTAGAGGCGATATATCGGTAGAAAAAACAATACATACACGGATTTAAGCCCCAGCGGGGCGGAATGTTTTGAATGATTTGTTTGAATATTTTATTTGCTTTTTATCAAATTGATTAAAAAGTACTATATTTGCAGTTCGAAATTTGAGAAAATTTTGCTTCGTTCTTTACAACATAAAAAAATTTAAGAAAAAGCGTTAGCTTTTATTCTTGCTTCTGAAAACTGAGAACTTTCTAAATTCTGCAAGATAAATGTGAAACGCTCACGCATAAGCGTGGGCTTTTCCTTTTATGCAGAATTGGGTATCTCAGTACCTCAGAAGCGTCTAAGGTTATTGTTCCACGCTTTTTTTATTTCATACTAACCACTTCGATTGGGACTGCGGGGTAATAAATAAAAAAAACATGAAAAAAAAATTACTTTTGTTGGCTTTGGTGACATTAATTGTATTCAATCTATGTGGTCAAACATGGACAGCACAAACAACTCCAACACCTTTAGGAGATTTAAACAAAATTCAATTTATTGATAGTTTAAAAGGCTGGAGCGTTGGCGATCATTATTCAAGTACAGCATCATGTATTTCTACAATTAATAGTGGTGCTACATGGGGGATGCAATATCCTCCAACATATTCACTATCGACTATAGCATCACTCTTTTTTGTAAACGCAAATTATGGGTTTATAACTGCTACTTATGGTAGTTCGGATTTTTTTAAAACATCTAATGGAGGAGTGAATTGGATTAATATGAATGGACTTCCGATACCTGCCATACATGCATTATATTTTACCGACACCACAATTGGGCTTGCAGGGGGCAACAGTGCAACATCTGGTATGATTGCAAAAACCATAAATGGGGGAACTTCTTGGTCACAAGTTTGGATTAATTCTCCAGGCAGTGGTGATGACGTTAGACAGATTCAGATGTTAAATTCATCATTAGGTTATGCATGTACTCAGTTTGGTAATATTCTGAAAACAATAGATGGTGGTTCTACATGGACAAGTTACTCAACTGGATATAGTCAAAGTTTGTTTGGAATTTCATTTATAAATTCAAATATCGGTTGGGCTGTAGGTTTAGGAGGTATAATTCTTAAAACTTCAAATGGTGGTTTGAATTGGTCGCTTCAAGCTTCTGGAACATCAAACCAATTAAATTCTGTATCCTTCATAGATACTTTAAGAGGTTGGTGTTGCGGTGGCACAAAAATATTTCAAACATTTGATGGAGGTAATACATGGACGCTTCAATACAATGCAACCCCCAATAATTTAAATTGTATTCAAATGTTAAATTCCAAAGTTGGTTTTACCTGCGGAAGCAATGGTTCTGTTTATAAGTATAACTGCGTACCATCAAATATTAATCTTAATCAATCTTTATGTCTTGGGCAATCATTTACAATCGGAACACAATCATTTAATACGGCAGGTAGCTATTCTGTACCACTAATAAGTGCTGGTGGTTGCGATAGTATAGTGCATTTAAATTTAACTGTAAATCCATTACCTGTACCTGTAATCACTCAAAACGGTAATTCTTTATCAACTGGTAATTTTACATCTTATCAATGGTTGTATAATGGAGGTGTTATTAACGGTCAAACATTTCAAAACTTAACTCCAACTTTTAATGGCAATTATTCCGTCATTGTTACAAATACCAATGGTTGTTCTGATACGTCTGCCATTTTTCAATTTACTATTGGGATTGAAGAATTGTTTAATGAGAGTTCAGTTTTATTATTCCCAAATCCAACAACAAGCGATGTAAATGTTACATTTCCACTGACAACAAAACAGATTCAAATTACAAACTCCATAGGTCAAATTTTAAAGACAAAAATCTTATCAGGTCAAACGACAGAGAAATTTAGATTAGAAGAAAATGGAGTCTATTTTATTAAAATTACGACAGACAAGAATACGACGACAAGAAAGATTATTGTTTGTAGATAATATTGGTTTCTCGTTTGGCGGTAGGCTCTGCCTCCGTCGCCTCTATCCTTTTAGGCTCTGCCTAATTTAGATTCCGGCAATTGTAGGGGCAGCCAGTCCGGCACACGAAGTGTCAGGATATCGCATACGCCCTTTTATCAAATGATTATCTTGTGCCCCTTGTGCTTTTCCCTAGTGTCCCTTGTGGTAAAAAAAATCCCCAAAACCCGAAAATCAAATCTACATCTGCGAAAATCACATCTACAAACTCGAATCTTTCACACACATCCGCGAATCTTAAATCTACATCGTCGAATCTTAAACATACTTCCACGAATCTTAAAAATTAATCGCGAATCTCTCCCACACTTCCGCGAATCTCTTCCACACTTCTGCGAATCTTTAACACACTTCCGCGAATCTCTCCCAATCTTCCGCGAATCTTAAAAATAATTTGCGAATCTCTAACATCGCATCGCGAATCTCAAACATCGCCTCGCGAATCAGAAATATTATCCGCGAATCAGGATTATTAAGTGCGAATCAGGATTATTATCCGCGAATCAGAAATATTAACCGCGAATCAGAAATATTAAGGGCGAATCAGGAATATTAACCGCGAATCCATTTTATTATCAACATTTATATTTCGTATGATTAAGTCATCAGATGACTTGGAGTCATCAGATTACTATGGAAACGGCTCTGACTCCAGGGTTAGTAGTTCCAGGTTTCATGTTTTTTGATTTAGTTGCAAGTTTTTATTTACATGTAATTATTTTTGCCTAATTTTGTATCATCTTTTATTTAAAACAATATCCTTATGAAAAAACTGATATTCTTCTTGGTTTGTTTGGTATTTATGGGGCTTAGCCTTAGTGCTCAGGTGATGTATAAACCCGTTCGGCGGTAGGCTCTGCCTCCGTCGCTTCTATCCTTTTAGGATCAGCCTAATTTCGATTCCTGCAAATTTAGGGGCAGCCTGTCCCGTACATGGACATGTCCTGTACACAAAGTGTCGGGAGTGTCGGGATATCGCATACGCCCTTTTATCAAATGATTATCTTGTGTCCACTGTGCTTTTCCCTTGTGCCCCTTGTGGTAAAAAAAGCCTCAAAACCCGAAAATCAAACCTACAACTGCGAAAATCAAATCTACAATCTCGAATCTTTCACACACATCCACGAATCTCAAATCTACATCGTCGAATCTTAAACACACTTCCACGAATCTCTTCCACACTTCCGCGAATCTTTAACACACTTCCACGAATCCCTCCCAATCTTCCGCGAATCTTAAAAATAATTTGCGAATCTCGAACATCGCCTCGCGAATCTTAAACATCGCCTCGCGAATCAGAAATATCATCCGCGAATCAGAAATATTAAAGACGAATCCATTTTATTATCAACATTTATATTTCGTATGATTAAGTCATAAGATGACTTGGAGTCATCAGATGACTGCTGAACCGGCTCTGATTCCAGGTTTCATGTTTTTTGATTTAGTTGCAAGTTTTTATTTAGATGTAATTATTTTTGCTTAATTTTGTATCATCTTTTATTTAAAACAATATCCTTATGAAAAAACTGATATTCTTCTTGGTTTGTATGGCATTTACGGGGCTTAGCCTTAGTGCACAGGTGATGTATAAACCTTCGGCACATGAAATTAGTACGCTGCCGGCATGGGCACAGGAAATGTATTCCGAGAACCCTAACGTGTTTAAAGTGGATGCTTTGTATAAGGAATATTATGAGGAGCATACCTTTGTGAAATCGTATCATACGCAGTATTATATTCGCTGGCGCAGGGCTGTGGAAAGCAGGTTAGATGCTGCGGGTTATGTGATTCCGTGGGCATTGGATGAGCAAATCAGTAATGAGCAAGCGTATAGAAGCAAGCTTCAGCATAAAACGCAGCAAAAATCGGTGATGAAATGGGCGCCCGTGGGACCCTATCAGGTGTGGGACAATACCAACGAACCCTCGAACGACCAAACGAACGTGTATTCGGTTGACCAATGCGTGGCGGCACCCAATGTGATGTATTGCGGTACCGAGCCTGGGGAAGTGTATAAAAGCGTGGATGGTGCCACATCATGGAAGTGTGTTTCATTAGGTGAGAGTTTTGGAGGTGTTACGGCAATTGAGGTTGACCCGACGAATCCAGATATCGTGTTTGCAGGTTGCGGCGGTAATGTGAAACGCAGTACGGATGGTGGAACCACCTGGACAACGGTAATTTCGATAAGTAGTTTGAATGTGAACGAAATTTTGATACATCCTGCCAATACGCAACGGGTGTTTGTGGCTGGGGATGCTGGTTTGTATAAATCAACAGATGGGGGGACTACGTTTACGCAGGTGTATAGTGAAAAATGTTTTGATATTAAATGCAATCCGACCAATAGCAGCATAGTTTATCTGGTGAAAGATAATCCCACAACAAAAATATGTGAGTTTTATCGTTCTATGGATTCAGGACAAACATGGGCGATTCAGACTTCGGGTTGGTATAATTCTACAGATGCAAGCCGCACAGATGGTGGCGCACGTATAGGAGTGACTCCTGCCGATGCGAATCGTGTGTATGTGTATTTGATTGGTGAAGCTAAGACAGATGATTTTGGATATATCGGTGTGTATAAAAGTACGGATGGCGGCTCAACATGGACTTTGCCCAATGGTCCGGATGGTGGACCTTACACTGCCACGCATCAAAACCTCGCTTATGGCTATCCCGAATGGACGTATCATCAGGGGTTTTATAATTGTGCTATTATGGTTTCGGCTACCGACCCTGATAAGATTTTGGTTGGCGGATTGAATATTTGGCGTTCCAATGATGGAGGGGCAAGTTATGCACCTGTGTCGGGTTATGTTTCGGGTGGCAATTTGAACATGCATGTGGATGTGCAGGATTTTAGAGCCATAGGCAGCAATTATTGGGTGACGACGGATGGAGGCATTTACACTTCACCTGATTTTTTCGCTACTTCAACAATACATAAAACTGCGGGTATCCGTGGAGCCGAGTATTGGGGCTTTGGTTCGGGATGGAATGAAGATGTGTTGGTGGGCGGTTTGTATCATAATGGCAATATTGCGTATTATGAAGATTATGGTGCGGGGAATTTCTTATCATTGGGTGGGGGAGAAGCTAGTACGGGTTATGTGAATCCGGGGAATAACATGAAAACGTATTTTTCGGATATTGGTGGGAAGTATTTGCCTCAGTCTATCACCGATCCTGTGGGTTCGTTCAGCATGGGTTTGAGCCCGAATGAAAGTTATTATGCAGGGGAATCGAGTGAGATAACGTTTTCCCCGTCTTGCTACAACATTGGTTTTCTGGGAAAGGATAACAAACTTTGGAAGACCACCGATGGAGGTGCATCGTATTCTTTATTGAAAACTTTTGGCACTAGTACCGTGAACCAAGTGAAATATATTGAAGTTTCGAGAAGCAATCCGCAGGTGATGTATGTGAATCAACAGCCACAATCAGGCAATGTCGGTACCTTGTGGAAAACAACTGACGGCGGTTTGAATTGGACTTCTGTTACGATACCCGTAGGCAATAGCCGCGTGATGTTATTTTCCTTAGATTATACCAATGCAAACATTTTATGGATTGCTTATACCTATGGCGCTGATGGTGCTAAGATTTATAAGACTACGAATGGTGGCAGCTCTTGGACGAATTTATATACAGCAACTCTTAGCGGAGAGGCGGCTCATAGTATTGCCAACATTGCTAACACTGACGGTGGGATTTATTTTTGTTCGGGACGTACGGTGTTTTATCGCAACAATACTTTGCCGGATTGGCAAATTGTGAATGATAGTTTGCCAACCTTTTTCAATTCGGATATTGCGCATCCTTTTTATCGTGATGGAAAGATTCGGATTGCATCCTATGGCAAAGGCATTTGGGAAAGTGCTTTATATGAACAGCCGTCGAACCCTGTGGCTCAAATCACGGTTGATAAATTGGAACAGACGGTGGTGTGTGTGATAGATTCTTTTTATTTTGATGATTATTCCGTGTTGAATCATGCTTCTGCTTCTTGGTTATGGACTTTTCAGAATGGGAGTCCTTCTACTTCAAACCTAAGAAATCCCCATGTGTATTTTAATGGTGCCGGAACGTATTTGGCAACCTTAAGGGTGACGGATGGCAATGGGAATTCGGACATGGATTCTTTGTATGTTACGATTAGTAATTTTGTCCCTCCTACTACGGTTCAAGAAGGATTTCAGGCAAGTTTTCCGCCAAGCGAAATCATGATAGTGAATCCTGACAATGGTGCGCAATGGTCGTTAAATGCTGCTGCGGGAGGCTATGGGAGCAGTACGCAATGTGCAATTTTCGATAATTATGATAATGATTGTCACGCCAATTGGGATGATATGCGTGTGTCACTCAATTTCACCAATCCTGATACGCATCAATTAGTTTTTGATGTGGCACATGCTTGTTATGGCGGGCAATATACGGATACCTTAGCCGTGTTGGTTTCCACAGATTGCGGAGCAACTTTCACCCAACTGTATAAGAAATGGGGCGATGCTTTAGCTACTGCTCCCAACAGTTCTAACTTCTTTACGCCCGTTGCTGCTGAATGGCGCACCGACACTATAGATTTATCTGCTTATTTAGGCACTGCTCACCTTTTGGTTGCATTCAGGAACATTGGCTTGTGGGGCAACAATATCTATGTGGACAATATCAATTTGCTATCATCCACCATAGGTATCAAGGAAACGAAACCAACAAAATTTGATGTTTTTCCCAATCCTGTGAATCATGACGGCATCCTCACTATAAGCAATGCGATGCAAGAAAAGATACATCTTACGCTGTATGATGCCAAGGGGAGTGCTGTTATCAAACAAGAAATTACATCCACCGCGCACATCAATTTGGCGGAATACAAACTTTCAGCAGGGGTTTATCACTTGAATCTTTATGGCGAAACGCGGATTATGAACTTTAAAGTTGTGGTGAAGTAAGATAGCATAAGGTATTAAATTTGATATAATTATCATTCTAGCATATTTTCAGGCTTGAAATTTATGTTGTTAATAAAAAATAATTTAGTACTTTTGTTGACGATTACCTATATCTGTACTAACTTTACAAAGCATCCATGAGCGCACCTAGACTATTTTTATCCATACTTACCCTACTATTATTTTCACTCAATTCTTATTCGCAGACTTGGAAACTTCGCACTGATGAAGCAGGAGTGAAGATTTATACACGCGGTATTGAAGGTTCCAACGTACAAGAATTCAAAGGAGAAGTGACAGTGAAGTCAAATATTTCAGGTGTTTTAACGCTCATAGATAGTGTTTCTTTCTATCCAAAATGGATGAAAAATTGTATTTTTTCTGAACGATTAAAAAAAGTCAATAGCTCATCAGGTTATACCTATTATGTCATAAAAGCGCCTTGGCCCGTGTCCGATAGAGATGCATGTACCTTTTATAGTGTGAAACAAGACACCCTAACCAAAATTGTAACCGTCACACTCAAAGCCGTTAAAGATTATTTGCCTGAAAAATCAGGCAGGGTGAGGGTTCCCATCATGAATGGTTCATGGCAATTGATACCTTTAGAAAAAGGCATTACGAAAATTATTTATCAAGTGCATTGCGACATTGGAGGCTATGTTCCTGCCATCATTATCAATGCTTATATCACAGAAACACCTTATTCCAACCTTTTAAGCATAAAAAAAATTGTAGAATCGCCCCTTTATCCCAAAGTTGTCATGGATAATGTGCGGGAATTGAAATAAGGCTATCTGTTGGATTGCTATATTGTTTTATTGCTAGATTGTTTTTTTAATCCCGAAGGGATACCATTATTATAAAAGGAATACAACGGCTATCACGAACCCCAAAGGGGTGACATATATACTATCACCCCTTCGGGGTTTTTATTTCGCTTCATTTTGTTCTATAATAATGTTACCCCTTCGGGGTTTTCTATCGAGCCTAAAAGGATGGAAGGGAAGGAGGGAGAGGTTTAAGTTGAACGCTGCCCACTCTGTCAGCTTACTACTGTCGGAGCCGTCTATACGATTGGGCGTTCGTTTATTTTATCAAAGAAAATGAACTTAATATCTCTTCTCCTGTTTTTTTATATGCTTCATATTGCTCTAATTCTGTCGTAAATGTAATAAGATAAGCTTTGTCGTTTTTAATAAAGCAAATTGAAGTTATCTTGAGCCTTGATTTGCCTTGTGTCATTTCGTAAACTATTCTAAAATATTCTGTATCGTTTATCTTTTTAATCCCTGATTCAAAAACTTTTGGGTCAGTTGCAAAGTCGGTTATTTGTTTGTCAGTAATTGTCTTGTAATCTTCAAGATTAATATTTTGTCCTGCTAAATCCTGAATTATCAAACTAAGGTTTTCACTGAATTTGTCTGTTTGATTTTCAAGTGGTGCAAAAAGAAAAAACGCTGTTCCCATGAGTCCTGAAGTGTCGAGTTGCCAAGATTTTGGGTATTCAATTTTATAATTGTCTTTTGAAAAGATTGATTTTGTTGCGTCGGTCTGTGCGAAACAAAAACTTGTCAAAAAGAGTAAAATAGTAATGGATATTAATTTCATATTGTATGTTTTAAATGTTGCCTAACGGTTCGGGTTTACTTCATTGGCGAAATAGCCGTATTGTTGTCAATAATAGTATTATCATTCATTGCTATTATCAGTCCCCAGTCAGCGATTTCTATATCTTGTATTGTAGTTTTCATGTTCGTAGTTAGTGGTGGAACAATTCCATAAGACGAAAAAACGCTTTGTATGACAAAATACTTACTGACCATTTTACTTTATGTCTTGCGATTGCTTGGTTCTTGAGGCTTTTAAGTTTATTTGACGGCTAACAGCAATGACTATACCTCTATTGTAACTTGAATGAGAAGTTCCCGGTACTTGTTTTCGAACAGGAAGAAGTGAGTGGGTCAATCGCAATCCTACACGCCATTTTTCGTTAAATACGTAACCGGTACCCAGATTGAAAAAAAAGTCTTTTTTACTAAAGGGATAAAGGACTGTTTGGTACGGAAGTACTCCTCCTACTGAATATTCTCCGGAATTCAATAATACTGCTAATCCCGGACCAAATTCAACGTAAACATTTTTCTTGTTATATTGGAAGAGGATTGGGACTTCAAGGTAAGATAGAGATAAAAAATAATCGCCAGTCTTGGGATGATAGGAATCGTATCTCCCCCCGGTTCCTTTTTCAATATAAGATAGTTCTGACTGCATAGTCCAACTTTTACTCATTTTTATCAGAAACCACATTCCACCCATGAAGGCAATTCTTGCTTTAGTTTTTACGGGACTGCCTGTAATAGATTGCATTACTAAACCTAATTTAAGCCCAAATTTACATTGAGTTTTTAATTTCGCTTGAGACCAAACATCAAGGCAAATAATTGACATAACAAAAAAAATGAAAAGCTTTTTCATTGCTAATTAACGGAGTAAAATAGTAATTGGTATTAATTTCATATTGTCTGTTTTAAATGACGCCCAACGTTTCGGCTGTTGCTTTTCGGGGTAGTTACAAACTACTTTTTATTAAGTTCGAAGTTGCAAATTTCAAATAACGGGGGGGGCTTCTCAATTAGTACTAGGAATTAAATAATATTTTTTTTTAGTTTAAAGTAGTAATAACCTCATCAATTAGCAAGTCTAGAATATACTCATGGAACTCGGATTTATTTTTAAATCTAATTAGAACCTTATTCTTAATGTTTGGTACTGTGCCATTAAAGGCATTATATCCTTTACCATAATCGTTTTGTCTTTCTTTTTTAACTTCTTCTTCCCGACATAATAATTTTCTATACTTATCATATTTCTTATCAATTTCTTTTATGGCTTCCACGAAATCGTTGTAAGCAAAACCGCTCATTTTAAATCCATTAATCTGTGGACTGTTCTTTTTGTATTTTATGTTGTAACAACCATGACAAAATGCGTCAGGCTTAACAAAGACAGAATCATTTTTGTAAAGTAGTTCTGATTCACCATAATGACCTCTGAGTTCGTATTTAATAATTCGTTGAAAAAAAATAATTTCTTTTTGTCCGATTTTGTAATTTTCAAATCTGACGTACGGATAATAATTGAACTTTCGTTTAGTAATTACATATACTTCGTTATCTTTTGTCCCTTTTATATCTTTCAAAACTTTAATTTTAAAAGTAGAATCAGTATTATCAACGATTTCAACTAAGGCTATTTTGTCAGAATTTGCTAAAAAAGTTAATCGAAGAACATCAATTGTGTTTGAATACAACCAAATTGGAAACACAATAAAAAAAGAAAAAAAGAGATTTTTCATTGCTAATTAACGGAGTAAAATAGTAATGGATATTAATTTCATATTGTCTGTTATAAATGACGCCTAACGTTGAGCAGCCTTGTTGCGTGCACTCAAAGATAATACTTTTATTGTAGGTTTTAATTGCATGCAACAAGGGTGCTGTTAGCGTTAGTCTATTTTAAACCTTCTAATTATTTTAATTCTTTTGTCTCATTTCTTCTTTTCTGCCGGTTTTTACTCAAGTCAAAATATAATCCCATTGCAAAAAGTATTATTATATTAAAAGGAATGATCAGTGTCCAGACAATATTTATATAATAATCGGGCTCGTAGTTATTAAGTTTTTCATCTAGGTCCGCAAGAAAACTAGTTAACAGAAATTGAGAAATCATAATGAAAGGAACAAACAGAAACAAAAATATTATTTTCGAGTTCCTATAAAAAATTGAGGTTGTAGTAAAAAAAAGAATTACGATGATTAAAAGTAAAATTATATTGAAATAAAAGACAGTATCCCTTATTGGAATACCATATCCAGAAGAAGAAAGAAAATCAATTAAATATTGATTATACGACAAGTTCAAACCTGCAAAATTCAATAACATTATAAGAAGGTATATCGGTATGGCCGTTATCTTTCCAAAATGTCTGATAAATAGTCGTTCTGTCATTTTTTGTAATATCTGAAATTCTTTTAATGTGAACTTGCTTTAAGATTAACGCTAACGCCTAGGCGCTTCCTTTCGTTGGCAAATCATAATATTATCAAGTTTGCCGTAGCTTTCTGCCAATGAAAGGAAGCGCTTGTGTGTGCCCTGCATGAGCAGTACACACACATTTCGAAGCTCAATAAAAATGTCAAAATTACAAATTTATTTTTACACAGCAAAGAAATGTGTATATTTTTCCAGAGGGTGTAAGTCCCTTATGTGCGGAGGTGATAA
>CAIOYH010000120.1 GCA_903862465.1 uncultured bacterium
CACATCGGTTTGAATTAAAAGGAGAATCATTAAGAAAGAAAATGTAAAAAAATATAGTATCTTTGCAGTCCAATTGTCCTTTGAAAAAGTGGCACACTTTGCTCCGGAATCACTGGCATGGTTTGAGCGGAATAGTTAATTATTAAAGCTCAGGATATGACAGAGGTCATCTCTGCCCTGCCGCAGATAGGCATTTTAGTTGTGATGCAATGTCAGAAACGTTTTACATGTCAAACATGTCTCCACAAGCTCCATCTTTTAATAGAGTTATATGGGGAAAACTTGAAGAAAAAGTTCGGTCATGGGCAAATTTGTATAGCCAAGTTTTTATTGTAACAGGAGGCGTGTTAGACGGTCAGAAATTGGGAACTATTGGGGCAAATAAAGTAACAATACCGAAATACTACTATAAAACTGTATTACGAGCTGATGGTAACAGTTTCACTTGTATAGCACTTGTGTTGCCAAACGAAGCAGGAAGCATGGGTTGGAGTAATTATGTAATATCGGTAGATTCCTTAGAGAAACTTACATTAATTGATTTCTATGCCGGATTGCCGGATAACATAGAAAAGGTTATTTAATCAAAAACCAATATCGGGAAGTGGGATTTGACAGGTTCTTCTTCAAGCAGCTATTATAGTACTGGCAGCTCAACCAAGACTGGCTTGGCTGCCAAACAATGTATAGCCATAACCCAGATGGGAACAAGATTTAAAAGAATGACGAAAAGTCCAAACGGCTTCTGCTGGCAGCATGGGGGCGATTAATAACTATTGTAAGGGTATTGTATGGCAGTAAATGATTTGTGCACTATAAGAATGGATAAAAGATAGCGTAAACCTGAAATATGAACCATCACATTGAGTTTTGCTTAGTCATATTGTATTACTTCAATGTGTTGCAACTAATATTATTAATCACCACATTGACTATCTTCTTCTCCCTCACCAACTTAACTCTTAACTAAAGTCTTGAACGGCTCATCCATATCAGAGTACCAATAAGTATGTCTCCATCTTCTTACACCATCATGATTGCTACATGCTCCTTCCCCTGTTGCATTACTTATTGTTCCATCACAACATTCTGCTCCAATTCTTTTTTTAGATGCACATGTAGCAAGGTTTCCAACCATCACATACAATACTAAAAGGGTTAGTGGAACTCCTAAAAGTATATTTATAAATTTCTCTTTAGTCATGTTTTTATATTTTTTCGGACAGGTTACTATTTTTTCGTCAAAGCTAGCTTAGGTTCTTAATTTCGTTTTTTTTGCCTTAAACTGTTTTTTAATCATTTGGTTGAGGTATTTTTCTTTTAGGTGTTCATTTTTGAATGCCTGTTTGGTTTACCAATATTGACAAAACAAATAAAAATCTATTCATGGTAGAGGAATTAAAAAAACAAAAATAATAAATTATTCAATTCAATAATAATATTATTCATAAATCAATTTTTATATGTAATTTTGATGCCTAAAAAGGAGGGGGAAATGGATAGTCAAATGGTTATTTTAAGTAGTGTAATAAGTGTTGTTACATTAATTGTGTTTTTTGTTATGGCAAGTAATATCAAATCTATATTGTCGAGGTTAAAGAATATTGAAAACCTTATGATGTTACAGGCAGAAAAAAACGGTGTAATTAATAAAAATTAAATTACTTGCCCAAATGGACACGAATTTCTTACTTATAAAACAGATGAAGTAAGATGCCCCCAGTGTGACAAGAAAATAATAATTGCCGAAAAGGATTAATTTAATTGATACATAATTTAAAAACATCTACAATGAAAAAACAAATTTTAGCAATAAGTGTAATATGTTTTATGCTTATTGGAGTATGTTCAAATGTAACCGCCCAGAGCGATACAACAAACTATAAGTATTGTGAAGTGGTAGGAACACAGGGACTTTTTACCAGAAAAGTTAGTATTGTTATTGACTACGGTGAAGAGACATCTTTTTGGGCGGATAGAAGATTAAAGGATCAATCTGGTAATGTTATTAAATTTAATAGTATGATTGATGTTGTTAATTATATGTCCTCTAATGGCTGGGAGTGGGATAAAGCATTTCCTGTTTCAACAAATAACTCACTTGTATATCATTTCTATTTTAAGAAAAAATAAATATGAGCACAATTAAAAGGGTATTAAATTTTATACCATACCAAAGACATTGGATATGCTATTTAATTCAAGAGTTAAACATTGTTTTTGTGTGTATAAATGTGTGTAGATAAAAAACAAGCCTTGTAAGAAATTGACTTACAAGGCTTTTATATTTCTTCAAGTGGAGCGTACGGGAGTCGAACCCGTGACCTTCAGACTGCCAGTCTGACACTCTAGCCAACTGAGCTAACGCCCCTGAAAAGATTTGACTGCAAAATTAGAAATAAATTTCATACTTTTACAAAGTTTTTATTCAGAATTTTATGAAACGTATTTTTGCCGCAGTCAAAATAGAGCTGCAACCCGCCATACATCAGCTTTTTCAGCAATTGAAACAGCATTTGTCTGCCGATAAAATAAAATGGGTGGAGGAAGAAAATTTGCACATCACCCTGAAATTTTTCGGCGAAACGCCCGAAGATAAGGTGGAGGCTATTGCCGTAGCCTTAAAACAAATCACCACACAGCTGCCTTTTGAGATAGCATTTGGGCAGTTGGGCATCTTTGGCAGCAGCTATAATCCTCGTGTCGTATGGCTTGGCATTGAGGATGGCGGCAACCTGAGCAACTTGTCGGAACTCATCAAAGAAATCGTTGTTCCCTTGGGTTTTCCCAACGATAGGCAGAATTTCGTTCCGCATCTAACGCTAGGGAGAATTAATACCTTGACAGATAAAACCCATTTTCAACGCGTAATAGATTGTTATCGGACCAATCCCTTTGAAAAACAAGAAATAGATAAATTTATGCTCTATGAAAGTATTCTCACCCCATCGGGACCAAAATATGAAATAATTGAAACCTATAATTGCTACCCATTTTGAAATAAACAAGCAAACTAACGGACTAATGCACTAGAAAACAAAGATGCATGAGATTTTGTTATGATGAATAAGAGAATGTGTAACACTTTGTATTCCTTAGTATATTAATATCTTTTAGCCACAAAAAACATTTCGAGTAGCACAAAAAGTTATGTTTTTTCAATAAAAAAGAACAAAAAAGTTTTTTTAATCGAAATATTTTGTACTTTTGCAGCCTCGATTGTCCGATGGTGTAATTGGCAACACGTCTGATTTTGGTTCAGAAGAGTCCAGGTTCGATTCCTGGTCGGACAACAGGTAAAAGGGTAATGATGTGGAGGGGACGTGAGTCCCCTCTTTTTTTAAAATATATGATAACGTCAGAAAAAATATTAACACTTGTAAATGAACGGCTTCAGGGCACAGATGTGTTTTTGGTGGAGGTGCGAGTGCGCAG
Organism: uncultured bacterium; assembly: GCA_903862465.1. GTDB lineage: Bacteria > Bacteroidota > Bacteroidia > Bacteroidales > CAIWKO01 > CAIWKO01. Next base: position 3,436 of record CAIOYH010000120.1, read on the forward strand.
TGGAAATCGTATCAATGTGTATATAGATTCCGATACACAAGTGAACATTCAGGATTGCGCAAAGCTGAGTCGTTTCATAGAATCGAACTTCGACCGCGAAACGGAAGACTTCGAATTGGAGGTTTCTTCGGCAGGATTAGACCAACCCTTGAAACTGCAGCGACAATATCAAAAAAATATAGGAAACGATTTGAAGATAGTGACACAAGATGGTAAAACCCTGATAGGAACCTTGTTGAGCCTTGATGCTGCAAACCTAACATTGCTGCTGCCCGAAAACAAAAAGCTGAAGACTCCAAAACAAGAAGTTACTCTTGCTTTTTCCGATATAAAGGAAGCAAAAATTGTGATAAAGATTAATAATAAATAATACACATAAATTAAAGAATTTTACAGATGGAACCTATCAATTTAGTTGAATCATTTTCGGAATTTAAAGAGTTCAAGAATATTGAGCGTGAAACGATGATGCGTATTTTGGAGGATGTATTCAAACACATGCTCATAAAAAAATATGGCTCAGACGAAAATTTCGACATCATTGTGAATATAGATAAAGGCGATTTGGAAGTGTGGCGTAGAAGAACCATTATGGAAGATGGTGAAGTTACAGACGAAAACAAAGAAATTTCCTATTCGGATGCTATAAAAATTGAGCCTGATTTCGAGGTAGGTGAAGATGTTTCCGAAGAAATGAAATTAAAAGATTTCGGACGTCGCGAAATTCTCTCCATGCGTCAAAACCTTATTTCAAAGATTCTAGAATTCGAAAAAGACAATATTTATAAAGATTATATTGAACGTGTTGGACAAATCGTCACCGGCGAAGTGTATCAAGTGTGGAAAAAAGAAATTTTAGTATTGGATGATGATGGCACCGAATTGACACTGCCCAAGTCAGAACAAATTCCGACAGATTTTTATCGTAAAGGCGATTCTATTCGTGCCGTTGTGTTGAAAGTGGAAATGAAAAACGGCTCGCCACAGGTTATCCTCTCGCGTGTTTCTCCCATTTTTTTAGAACGTTTGTTCGAATCGGAAGTTCCCGAGGTGTTTGATGGTTTAATCACCATTAAGAAAATCGTCAGAATCCCCGGCGAACGTGCTAAAGTAGCTGTTGAGTCCTATGACGACCGCATCGACCCTGTTGGTGCATGTGTTGGGATGAAAGGTGCTCGTATTCATGGCATCGTTCGCGAATTGCGCAACGAAAATATTGATGTAATAAATTTCACTTCTAACTCTTCTTTGTATATCACGCGTTCGTTAAGTCCTGCAAAAGTTTCTTCCATCAAGATAGATGAAAAGGGCAAAAAAGCCGATGTATATTTGAAACCCGACCAAGTTTCGCTTGCCATTGGCAAAGGCGGATACAATATCAAATTGGCATCCAAACTAACGGGATATGAAATTGATGTCTATCGTGATGCCGATACCGATTATGAAGATGTGGATTTACAAGAGTTTTCAGATGAAATTGATCAATGGATAATTGATGAATTTAAGAAAATCGGTTGCGATACTGCAAAAACCATTCTTGAAATCCCTGTTGAAGATTTGGTGCAACGTACCGATTTGGAAGAAGAAACTATTAAAGAGGTTGTGAAAATATTACGATCAGAATTTGAATAATTTTTATCCACAAAATTGGATGTCAAAATAATTTAGAATATAACAAAACTGGTTCAACAGGCAAAATATGGAAGAAACCGCAAAAACACACCGATTAAGTAAGGTAGCCATCGAGTTCAATATAAAGGTGGATACTGTGGTTAAATTTCTTAGTAATAAAGGAATTAAGATCGAAAGTAATCCGAACGGGAAGATTACCGACCAGATGTATGCAATGTTGCAAAAGGAATTTCAATCAGAAAAACAACTGAAAGAAACTTCCAAGAAGCTTGATATAGGTATTCCTCGTCAAGAACCTGTTGTTACGATCAAGCCTAAGGAACGTGATAAAGATTTAGATGAAGACCTCGATAAGGATTTGTTCATAAAAAATGTTCCTGCACCGTTTATCAAAGAAGCGGAAAGACCCGTTAAAAAGCATATTGAAGAACCCAAACCTATAGCAGAGCCTGAACAGAAAAAAGTTGTTGAGGAAAAACCAAAGATTATTGAAGCTCCCGAAACCATTCTTGTTCCTGAACCTCCTGTAGTTGTTCCTGAACCTCCTCAAATTGTTGTTCCCGAACCTCCCAAAAAGGTGGAACCGATAATTGAAGAAGTGGTTAAGCCTATTGTTGAAGCAATACCAATAGAAACTGAAGATACTTTGGATCAGTTAGGACCTAAAGTCATTCGTATCATTGATTTAGATAAGGTGAATGACAAGAAACCTACTAAGAAAACCCCTGAAGAAAAGAAAAAAGCGGAAAAGCATAAGAAAGAAGCTATTGCAGATGCACTTAAAATTGTTGAAGATACACCCAAAGAAATTAGTGTCGGTGTTGAAACAACGCAAGTAAAAAAAGAAGTAAGCATACCGAAAGTGGAAACGCCAAATTTGCCTGAGGTTGCGCATGTTGAACAAGAAGTTGTTCCTTCAAAAGAGAAACCTATTGTTGCGGAAGAAAAAACAGATGCCAATTTCCATACCACCCAATATACCAAACTGACGGGTCCCACAATTCTTAGAACTATTGTGTTACCGACTGCATCACCTAAGAAGTCGCCTGTGGCAACTTCAGCCGAGGATAAAAATTCAAAAAAGAAAAAACGTAAGCGGATTAAGAACGAGACCAAACAACAAGTTCCTAGCACGAGTACGCCTGTTCCGAGACCAATCGTGCCTGCTACTCCACATCCGGGTGCTGCGTCTAAATCTAACGTAAAGAAGCAAAAAGCTAAACCCGTATTACGCACAGAGGTTACGGACGAAGATATACAAAAACAAATTCGTGAGACACTTGCTCGATTGAGTGCTCCTTCAAAATCAAAAGCTTCTAAATATCGCCGTCAGAAACGTGATGCATTCCAACTTCAAGCAGAAGAGGAAATGCTAAAACAGGAAGAAGACAAAAAAACACTGATGGTAACAGAGTTTGTTACGGTTAGCGAACTGTCAAAATTGATGGGCGTCACGGTCAACGAAATTATTTCCACTTGTATGAGTTTGGGGTTGTTTGTTTCCATCAATCAGCGTCTCGATGCTGAGGTTTTGACTATTGTTGCCGAGGAGTTTGGGTTTAAAACAGAATTTGTCAGCACAGAAGTACAGGAAACTGTTCAGAGCGAGGATGATAATCCCGATGATTTGGAAGAACGTCCTCCTATCGTAACGGTTATGGGACACGTAGATCACGGGAAAACTTCACTACTCGATTACATCCGAAATGCAAATGTTATTGCAGGTGAAGCAGGAGGTATCACGCAACATATAGGTGCCTATGAAGTAACACTAGAAAATGATAAAAAAATAACCTTTCTCGACACACCTGGTCACGAAGCGTTCACCGCTATGCGTGCTCGTGGAGCAAAAGTTACCGACATTGCTATTATTGTGATAGCTGCCGACGACAGTGTGATGCCTCAAACTGTTGAAGCCATCAATCATGCTCAAGCGGCTAAGGTTCCTATCATATTTGCCATCAATAAAATTGATAAACCCGGTGCAAACCCCGAAAAGATTAAAGAAGCTCTTGCAGCAATGAATTTGTTGGTGGAAGATTGGGGTGGAAAATATCAATGTCAGGAAATATCGGCAAAGAAAGGTGTCAACATTGATAAACTGCTCGAGAAAGTATTGCTCGAATCAGAAATGCTCGAATTGAAAGCAAATCCAAAACGCAATGCCATTGGCACCGTCCTCGAATCATCCCTCGAAAAAGGTAGAGGATATGTGGCGAAACTATTAATGTTGAACGGCTCGCTACGTGTTGGTGACATGGTGTTGGCTGGTCATAGTCATGGTAGGGTAAAAGCCATGTATAACGAACGTAATATCCCTATAGATTATGCCGGACCTTCAACACCTGTACTGCTATTAGGTTTAAACGGAGCTCCGCAAGCGGGAGACGGATTTAATGTGTTGAGTGATGAACGCGAAGCAAGAGAGATTGCGAATAAGAGATTCCAATTACAACGCGAACAAAGTATCCGTACCCATAAACATATTACCCTTGACGAAATTGGGCGCCGTATTGCTATTGGTGACTTCAAGGAGTTGAATGTTATCATCAAAGGAGATGTGGATGGCTCAATAGAAGCTTTGTCGGATTCCTTGTTGAAACTTTCTTACGAAGAAGTTCAGGTTAACGTGATTCATAAGTCCGTTGGGCAAATCACCGAATCGGATGTATTGTTGGCTTCTGCTTCCAATGCTATCATCATCGGTTTTCAAGTGCGTCCTTCGCTGAGTGCTCGCAAGCTTGCGGAACAAGAGCAAATAGATATTCGATTGTATTCTATCATTTATAATGCCATCAATGAGCTTAAATCAGCTATTGAAGGCATGTTGTCGCCTGAGATTGAAGAGAAAATTGTTTGTAATCTCGAAGTACGCGAAGTCTTCAAAATTAACAAAGTGGGTACTATTGCAGGCTGTCAATGTCTTGATGGAAAGATTGCACGGGCTACGTTGGTGCGTCTGATCCGCAACGGTATTGTGGTTTATTCAGGCAAATTAGGCTCTCTAAAGCGTTTTAAAGACGATGTGAAGGAAGTTTTTGCCGGACAAGAGTGCGGACTCAATATCGAAAATTTCAACGATATAAAGGTGGATGATATTATCGAAGGTTACGAACAAACTGAAGTGAAGAGGAAGTTGGTGTAAGGAGTTTGATTTAGTCTTGTTTGGACTATCAAACCGTCATCTCTCCTCGCATCGAAGTTTGTAAAAGCTTACAAATAGATTCTTTTGATTCAACATTACCTAGTAGAAACATCATTTTAGTTATGGCTGCTTCAGTGGTGATATCGTAACCACTGATAACACCTATGCGCCCTAAGTCGCGACTAGTTTCATATTTACCAATCTCAACAGAACCTCCATTGCATTGTGTCACTACAAAAACAATGATACCCTTGTTGATAGTTTGTTCCATAGCCGCTATAAACCACGTATCTGTTGGTGCATTGCCCGAACCGAAAGTTTCCAAAACCATGGCTTTGAGTTCCTTTGTTTGCAACACAGCGTGGACAAGATGCTCGGAAATACCCGGGTAGAGTTTCAGTAAAGCAACATTGCAATCAATGTTTTTATATACTTTAAGCTTCTTGAAATTGGTTTTTTGGATAAAGGGGGAATTGTATTTTATTTTCACGCCCACCTCGGCAAGCAAGGGATAATTCACCGAAAGAAAGGCTTTGAAGTTCTCTGAATTAAATTTGGTGGTTCGGTTGCCTCTGAAGAGTTTGTTGTCGAAATACACGCATACTTCGGGCACCAAAGGCATGTCGTCTTCATAGGAGGCGGCAATCTCTATGGCATTGATAAAATTATCACGCCCATCGGTACGGATAACACCCATAGGCAACTGCGAACCTGTGAAGACAATTGGCTTGTTGAGATTTTCGAGCATGAAACTCAACATCGCCGCACTGAAACTCATGGTGTCGGTGCCATGCAAAACCACAAATCCATCGTAGGATTCATAGCGATTTTCTATCACTTCCGCAAGTTGTATCCAAAAAGCAGGGCTCACGTTCGACGAATCTATCAGCGTGTCGAACACATGGAAATCTATGGTGTAATTAAAGTTCTTTAATATCGGAATATATTGATAGAGGTTCTCGAAATTGAAGGGCGATAAGCTGCCCGATTCCGAATCCTGCACCATGCCAATAGTTCCACCCGTGTAGATGACTAATAAGGAACGATTTTGGTTCATTCTAGTATGAAAATATATTGATAGGTTGTAGGAATAGGTTGCTGTCCCTGAACACTAACCTATTCTTCTTCTGTTGGCAATGTTGCGGATTCAATCTTTTTGACAGAGCGTGCTTGAGTGCCTTCCCGTCCTTCGCCGGTTTCATACTCCACGGTGTCATTATCAGCTACTTTTTCACCAATAATATCTGTTGCATGAAAAAATAGTTCAACACCACCGTCCGATGGAATGATGAAGCCATAGCCTCGCAATCTGTTGTAAAATTTTATTGTACCTATGTTCATATCATTTATTTTTTTATGTTTAGTTTTGCTTTTCTATTTGTATTAATTGACCGTAACGAGCAAAAACATAGTGCAAAATTACAATTTATTCTTTTATATCTGTAAAATTGATAAACTTTTTTTGAGCTCAAACTCTTTTAGAGCTGCATTTTGAACTCCTTGCATCTTCAAGTACCAGGACCAATTCTAAATACTATAAGATTCCAATTCCAAACAATTCCATCGCATTCTCTCTCGTTATTTCTGCCACTTCTGCCACTTCGCAATGTTTCAATCCTGCTATACATGCTGCTATCAGGGGGATGTTGCCACTATCGTTGCGTTTGCCACGCAAGGGTGTCGGGCTGAGGTAGGGGGAATCGGTTTCTAGGACGATATATTCCAAATCGAAATGCTTCACCACTTCTGCCATTCCCGCATTTTTGTAAGTCACCACGCCGCCAATGCCCAACAGAAATCCCAAATCTATCACGTGTTGCGCCCCTTGTATGTTGCCCGGGAAACAATGGAAAATACCTTTCAAACCTTTGTTTCTATAGGGATGCAAAGCCGAAAAGATTTCGTTGAGCGACTTTCTTGCATGAATCACTAAAGGTAAATCGCGCTTCAATGCTAGTTCCACCTGATAGGTAAAGGAATCTATCTGCTGAGGCAAAAAAGTCTTGTCCCAATACAAATCTATGCCTGTTTCGCCAATGCCGCAAAAAGGATGCAGGTCAATTATGCTTTCGATGGCTTCCAACTCCTCGCGATAATTTGCTTTCACGGAGGTGGGATGCAGCCCTATCATCATCGGGCATTGCTCGGGATAGCGCGTATGCAGCGCAATCATCGCACCGCGCGTCTCATTGTCAATATCCGGCAGGATAAGTTTTATCACTTTATTCTCTAGGGCATGAGCTACCACTTGGTCAATATCCTCGCGAAATTCTTCCGCATATAGGTGCGTATGAGTATCTATAAATTGCATCATGCAAAGATAATAAGAATATTGATGCAAAGAAGAAGGTGGCATGAACTTTTTTCAAACCAAAAAACTATTACACGAATCTAGCATCCCCCAACCAATAATATTTCGAAAAGAAAAGCTCTATTCCCAAAGTTTTTAGTAATTTTGCTTGCTATGCAACGCACCATCAAAAAAGTATTAATAATCCGATTCAGTTCTATAGGTGACATAGTGCTCTCTACGCCTGTGATTCGATGCGTTAAACAGCAGATTCCGGATGTGGAGGTGCATTATCTCACCAAGCAACAATATCTGCCTTTGGTGGCAAGCAATCCTTTTATTGATAAAATATTTACCATCCAAAAGAAAACGAGTGAAGTTATCGCCGAACTTAAATCCGAGAACTACGATTTTATTATTGATTTGCACAAAAATCTGCGTTCTTCCCAAGTGTTGATGCACTTGGGTGTTGCTTCGGCGTCCTTTCATAAACTCAACAAGGAGAAATGGCTCTTGACCAATTTGGGGATGAATCTTTTGCCGAAGATTCATATTGTGGATCGGTATTTTCTTGCCGCGAAAAAGCTACACGTGAAGAATGATGACCAAGGTCTTGACTTTTTTATCCCCGAATCGGAGAATATAATCCTGAAAGATTTCTTTCCTGAGACGTTTCAGCAGGGCTATGTGGCATTGGTGATAGGAAGCAAACAACAAACGAAGCAAATTCCTGTGGAGAAGATGCTCGCTATTATTGCAAAGCTCAACAGAGCCGTTGTTTTGCTTGGAGGAAAAGAAGATTTCGTGAAGGCGAAGCAAGTGGCGGATGCTGCTGGGAGCAATGTGTTTAATGCTTGTGGAATGCTTTCCCTAAATCAATCGGCTTCCGTGTTGCAGCAGGCTTCCTGCGTCATCACGCCCGATACAGGTTTGATGCACATAGCCGCCGCTTTGCGCAAGAAAGTTGTTTCGGTTTGGGGCAACACCATTCCCGCTTTTGGCATGTATCCTTACTATCCCAAGGATGCACAAAACTTCACCATCGTGGAAGTGAACCATCTGAGATGTCGTCCATGCAGCAAATTGGGCTATGATGTCTGTCCGAAAAAACATTTTCGTTGCATGATGGATATTGATGTGGACAAAATTATTGAAGCAGTTGGATCGTAGGAGGAATGGCTTTTTATTTCATTTTTGAGAGATAAGCCACGAAGACAAGAATAAAAAACACGGTAAAAATAAGCGACACCGCTTGTACCAAAACAAGATAAGACATTCCCAAACTTCTGAGAAAAAGCAAAGGAAGAATCTGCAAGATTACTTGAATTCCTAAGTAGATATAAAACCCTTTGCGTTGCATAGTGAGCAAAAGAATCAAGCCATACATGCAAGCGCCGTGGAGCGCAATCTTCAGAAGAAAATACAGAATATTTCCGTGCATACCTTCTTCAGTGATTACGTCTATCACAGGAATTTTCAACAAGAAACTATCAAGCCCGGCACCAAAAAGCAGAAAAACATTGATGATAATAGAAACCGCATTTGCCACCATGCTGAGGTTAACCATTATCATTAAAAGAACAGGCTTGGAAACTTTCGTTTCGGTCAGGAGGTCGTTCATGCTTTGCTTTTCAGTTGTTTGTAGGGTATCCAATACAGGAAAATGAAAACGACGCTGACGATGATGAAAAGGATGTTTATAAAATTCATCACCACAAAGAAAGACAGCAATATCATGATGGCGTTGGCGGAAAGATAAATCCAATAGCCGGAGCGTTTGAGGCGAAACATCAGCAAAGCGCCCACCAACGAACTCCCGAAAAGGACGAAAACCGAAAGGAAAAAGAATATTAAGATGTTGCTTCCAACATTATAGAAGCCTTTCACAAAGAAATTGATGTAGTTTGCCATCCATCCCGAAAGGAATAAACCTCCGAAGGAAAAAAGTGTCATGCTGCCGCTAAAGAAAAAGGTGACAATGCAAAGGCGACTCAACAAAACCGGTCTTTTAGACGTGTTGACGATGTTGGCGTAAATATCTTCGAATTCCATATTAAATAAAAAATAAAAGAAGAATGTTCACAACGATGATAATAGCAAAAGCAACGGCAACGGGGATACGAATATGCTTGCCCGAAAAAAACAGCGCGTAAATCAGTTTCAACACATTGTTGCTGATGATTGCTTGGAAGGTTGCCATCGAAATCAATTCGATAGTAACATTATGTTTTCCTTGAAACAGCGTAATCAAAAAGGGGTCAATATCCGTGACGCCTACGATGATGGACAAGAAATTCAAACCCTGATTGCCAAAATATTTCACGGCGAAATAGGTTACAAAAGTGAATGCGACGAACAGCACCATAAACAACATAGCCACTTTGAATTCGAGTGGGTTTTTGTCTTTCATCAGGTTCTCTTCGGTCACTTCTTCTTGTTTGTGTTGATAAAAATAAACGCCAATGCCCACAAGGATGGTCAACACAAACATGATGAGGAAAGTGACGAAGTTCTGTTTGAACAAATCAATGTTGAAAATCATCATCAAGATGCCAATGCGCAAATACATCATCGCGGTGGCGAGGATTATTGCCGAGGCGTAATTGTTTTTTAGGTGGGAGTCTTCCTTGCTTTTCTTGGCGAGAATGATGGTGGTGGCGGTGCTGCTATACATGCCCCCAAGTATGCCCGAAATGATGATGCCCGATTTCTTAAACACAAATTTCTTCAACAGATAGCTGAGGTAGGAGATGGAGGAGATGACCACCACAGCTAACCATATTTTGTAGGGCGTGAGTGCTAGGAAATCAACGAGAGGTTTGTTCGGGACTATGGGCAAAATGATACCCGCAATGATGAGGAATTTCGCCAAGGTGATGAATTCTTCTTTTTCAATTTGGGCGGTCAGGGTGCCGAGGGTTTCTTTGATTTCGGTGAAGATTAAGACGGTTACAACCACTAGAATATAGAGCCATGCAGGTTGCGTGATGATTAGCGGAGCCATGCAATAGGTGATGAGGGCGATGATGACGGTTGTGAGTCCGAAATCTTTGTAATACTTAAGTTTGAAAAAATAGTTTATGCCCAAGAAAATGCTGATGACGAATCCGCCGCCCATAAACAGAAATAAATATTCGGGGTCAATGATGTAGAGTATGTAGCCCAAAATGCCAATAAAGGTGAAGGTGCGGTCGGTGCCGAATAGGCGGATGTTTTCGGTGGCAGGATGCAATTTGCGCTGCGAAAGCCCGATAAACAACGAAAACAGAGTGACCAACAAAAAATCTATCAGTTGTTTCGGTATCAGATGAAGAATTTGTTCCATGGTTGATAGTGCCTAAAGTTTGAAGTACTTGAAGTGCCTAAAGTACTTTGAGTACTTTTATAAAAATAAATGAACCAAAAAATAGATTAATGCCGATAGTCCTAAGGTGCAAGGTATGGTGAAAATCCATGCAATAACAATGTTTCCGGCGAGTTTCCATTTCACGGCGCTCGCACGTTTGGTAACTCCAACGCCCATGATGGCTCCCGTTATAGTATGGGTGGTGCTTACCGGAATGCCTGCAAGCGTAACGCCAAACAGCGTGAGCGCACCGGCAGTTTCGGCACAAAATCCGCCAATAGGTTTCAGATTGGTGAGTCCGGCGCCAAGGGTTCGGATGATTTTCCATGCACCTATCAATGTGCCCATGGCGATACAGCTATGCGCTGTCAAAACCACCCACAAAGGCACGTCGGCATTGGCAGGCAGATAGCCGGTTCCGATGAGCAACATCAACACTATGCCCATGGTTTTTTGCGCATCGTTGCCGCCATGACCTAAACTGAATGCCGCAGACGACGCCAACTGCATTACGCGAAAGTAGCGGTCAATTTTCAAAGGCGGCTTTCGTCCCCAAATCATCAGGGTGAGCACCATAAAAAAGTAGCCGATGACGAATCCGAATACGGGTGCTAAAACGATAAAAATGACGATCTTGAAAAGCCCCGCAGCAAACACAGCACCTACGCCGCCTTTGATAAGGGCGGGTCCTATCAATCCGCCTATCAAGGCATGCGAAACAGAGTTGGGGATGCCGTTTAAGCCGCAAATCAGCACCCATGTGCCCGCGCCCAACAGGGAACAAAGAATAAATATGGAATCACCTTTCACGATGCTTGGCAGGATGACGCCCTTGCCTATGGTGGTGGCAACGTGGGTGCCTAATATCAAAAAGGCAATGAAATTAAAGAATGCAGCCCAAGCGACAGCCTGTTTGGGAGTCAACACATTGGTGGCAACGATGGTGGCGATGGAGTTGCCGGCGTCGTTCATCCCGTTAAGGAAATCGTAGGCAAAAGCCACAACGATGGTGATGATTACTAGGGCTAACATGATGCGGAATTAAGCTATTTTCACAATAATAGATTTCAACACATCCGAAACGTCCTCGGCTTTGTCGGTGGCGGTTTCGAGGGTTTTCAGGATGGCGTCTTTTTTGATGAGTTCGATGGCATTTTTCTCGTTTTCGAACAAATCGGAAACGGACATATAGTATAAGTCATCCACTTGGTTCTCGATTTCGTTGAGGCGGATGCATGCTTTTTTGATGATTTGCGGATGTTTCAAATTGCTCAGTTCGCCTATGGCAATTTTAAGTTCGCGGGTGGCTTGCACCAAGAGTTCCGAAATCTCGATGGTGTTGATGGGCAATTCGGTCACCTTATAAAGTTGCAGGCGTTTAGCGCAGGAATGAATATAGTCCATCACGTCGTCTAAGGAGGAGGTGAGTTCTTGAATATCTTCGCGGTCGAAGGGGGTGATGAAGGTTTTGTTCAGTTCGTCGAAGATGGTGTGCGTGAGGGTGTCGCCCTTGGCTTCACATTCTTTGATTTGGATGACCAAGGTTTGCTTTTCGGCTTCGTTATGAAACAGCAGTAATAATTTGTTGAGCAAAACGGCTCCTTTTTCAACGTTTTCGACCACTTGTTCGAACAACGGAAAGAACTTTTTTTCCTTCGGAATAAAATATTGAAAAACTTTATTTAAACCCATATCGTAACTTTTTTTGAACGGGCAAATTTATAACAAATAATGGAAATAGCGCCAAAAAAAATAAAAAAAAACAGCCATATAGGTTTGGCTGCTTTTTTTTGGAATTTATAAGTAATTAGGAGTTACTTCATGGTTTTGATTTGGGTGCTGTAGAGAATTATAAATAAGATGCTTAGGGCGAGGTATCCGATGCTATAGACATTATAGGTGACGAAACAGATAAGAATGTTGAGTATCATCAACAAACCGTTGGGGATGATATAAAGGATGAATCCGATTTTTTTTCTGAAAAACATCAAAATGCTTCCCCACAACGAAAAACCGAACACCAATAAACTCCCAAAGGAAATGAGCAATAATATTTTTCCGCCTCTGCCGCCGAAGCCGGGCGTATAATGTTCCAAAAAGATGGAAAACCAATGCGACGAAAATATGCCTAAAACGGAAATCACCACAAAAATGCCGCTCGAGATGAACGTCATGATGCATAATAAGGTGAGCAAAACGCTTCTTCGGCTATAATTTTCGGTTAATAAGATGGAATTTTCGGTCATAAATTATTTTCAATCGCCAAGGCTTACGTTTTTGAATAAAAAAGGTTACGTACAACGGTTTATTTTATAACGAATTACAAATGGGATGAAAATAAAGTTCGAAAAAAAGCAAAAAAAAATTGCTTCCGTGTTAGAAATGTATTTATCTTTGTGCCTAGTATTCATTAAAAACAAATAATTATGGAAGAACAAATCACGACACCACAAAAAACAAATCAAGAAAAATTGCCCGGCGCAGTCATTGCGTTCGTTTTTGGCATTATTGCAGTCTGCTTATTTTGGTTAGGAGCAATTTTTATTGTTCCCGGTGTAATTCCTTTAGTTTTTGGGATTCTCGCTTTCGTCAAAGGACCAAAAGCCAGAAAACTTTTCGCTGCAAATCCTACGCAATACAACAAAGCTCACAATGTTTTTGCTTTGATTGGTATGATATTAGGAATTGTTGGCGTATGTCTTACAATTATCTACATGATTGTTGGTGTAGTTGCAATTATGGCTTATCATTTCTAAGATAATCCTAAAAAAGCACCAAGAAAATTTACATTTCACAGAAAAGCCGTCCACGGGGCGGCTTTTTTTGTGCCCTTCGCTCGCTTGTTCACTATCAAGTAAATTAGTTTTATCACATAAAAATGCGCTAATGATGATAAAAATACTCTTATTATAATCAAATATCAATATTTTAGTCAATAATATCTTCAAAAATATAAAGAATGATATAAAAACTATCAATATTTATCTCATAATTAAAAAAGATATTTCATGATAATAAATAAATCATTCTTTGTTATTGATGAATATATCTTCGTAGCTATAAAAGCATATTTCATCATAAAAAATAAAAAATAAAATCAATAACAAAGAAAGGAAAATAAGCAACGAAGAAAGGATAATATTAAACATAAAAAGGAAAGTATATAACAAAGAAAAGAAAGACTATAATCAAGAAAGGAAACTACATAGCAAAGAAACGACATGCTATAAACAAGAAAAGAATATTCATAGCATAATATAGATAATACATAAAACAAAATGGAATGTCAATAACCAAGAAAGGAATAACAATTACGAAGAAATAAATTTCAATAAAATAGTAAGCGAAATGAAAAATATTTGTACCTTTGCTGTCGAAAACCAAAACAAAGGCAAAATATGGCACAAAGAAAAGTAGTGGTACGCAAATATAATATGTCTGACGGTGACCTGAGCGGTCATTGCAGAATGATTCGGATGTGTGTTCAACGCGATATCCTTGATTTCATGAATCGGGGTGTGAGTGAGGCTTTCATCGAGGCATTTCACCAACAGCGATTGGATTGGGACAGCTTTGACGAGGATGTTGTCAAGGTTGGAGAGATTACACAAGCCACCGAATTCAAAGATGCGTCGGAGGAAAAGCTGCGGCTCGCCTTGCGAACCTATCGCACTATGGTGCACAACAAATGGGGAATCAACCATCGCAACTATCGCGTTTATAAATTCGAACGCCTGCATCACACCACCGACGATATCCTGCATCGCTTGGCGCGAACCGTCAAACTTGTTGGTCCTCGCCATCTCGCCGACTTGGCTACCGAAGGACTCACGCAAGACATGTTGGACAATATTGACCAACTCGACATCCAATTCGAATTGGATATGGACCTGCAACAAAATGCCCAAACCGAACGCGAAATTCAGACCCAAGAACGCATCGAAATGGGTAACAGTTTGTATAAAGAAATGATGCGCCTGAGCAATATCGGCAAGGATTTGTATGCAACCACCAACTCCGCGCGCTATAAGGACTATATCATTTATCATGAGCCTTCCACCAAGAAACCCAAAGAGGAAAAAGCCGACCAACCGCCAAAAACTTCTAAGATTTCGAAAAAAAAATCTTCTTAAATCAAAAAAAATAACGAACTTTGTTGTGCAAATCCAAAACTAAATTCTGATGACTGCAAAAAAACAATCCTCCCTTTCGTTCATTTTCGGGCTCGCATCCCTCGTGCTGTGTTGGTATTTTTGGTATCCCGTGTGGGGTATCGTGCTCACGGTGTTCACCTTCGCTTTCGGCGTGATGGCAATCTTATGGGGCAAAAAATTCATCCGCAACCACAAACTCCAACCCGATTGGCAAAAAACCACCGCCCTCCGCAACGCAAAATTTGGCTACGTCATGGGATGGATAGGGGTGTTGCTATCGTTCATTTGCTTTTTATTGGCATTATTATTCTCTTTATATTTTCACTTTTTAAATTAATCAATTATGGAAGAAAACTATCAACAAATCGATCAAAAAGAATTCCTGCCCGAGGCGGGCAGCGCTCTCACTTTCAGCATTTGGGGCAATGCCATTAGCTTACTTTATATGATACCATTCGTAGGTATTTTATGCTGCGTTGCTGGCATCATCCTCAGTATTGTCGGGCTCACCAAAGGTCGTCGCGGCATGGAGGTATGGAAAAACGACAAACAGCGCTATCACGGCGGCTCCTTCTCCAAAACCCTCATTGCCTTCATCTTGGGCATCATCGGCATTGTGCAAGGCGCCTTACTGTCCATTTATGGCATCTTTTTCACCATCCTCATCATGAGCGGCGGATTTCGCCACATGCACATGTTTTAACGCATAATTCAAAGCATAAAAAAGGCTGCCTCATCCTGTGAAGCAGCCTTTTTTTTAACCCTAATGGATTCATTTTCCCTTGACTCTTGGAATTTGACACTTGGAATTTGGATCTTGGGCTTGACTTTTTGGGCGTGCCCCCGACAGAAAATGTCGGGGTCGGGCTTTCCGTTCCAAGTCCTCAGTCAGCGCCGCTTAAGGCGGCGCAGCCTTCCGGGCTTTCCTCTCCAATCCCTCACGCGGAGGCAAACAGTCTGCATCTTGCCCACTGCTTGCCCCTTCGTGAACTTCTCAAAAACTTTTATTCCAAACTGCCGATAGCCGTTTCCACTGCCGCCAAAATGTCGCACGACTGCACCAACGCCTTCATCGTGTTATGGTCGGGATACAACGGACGGTCGATATCCAAATACTCCACATGCTGACGGATACAATCCTTAGCCGCTTTGGTTCCATCGCCCAATTTATATTTCTCCTCATCAAACTTCTCGCGCAAATCCAACGCCTGAGCCGCTGCCATATATTCTATGCCCAAAATGCCGTAAGCGTTGTCCATAATCTGCAGATTTTTCAACACGCCGTTCATCCCCATCGAAACAAAATCCTCTTGGTCAGCCGCTGCGGGAATACTCTGCACACACGACGGCATCGACAAAATCCTTTGCTCCACTATTTGCATATCTGCCGTATATTGGCTCAACATCAAACCCGAAAACATACCCGCGCCCTTCGTCAAAAATGGGGGCAAACCCACGCTCAAAGCGGGATTATTCAGGCGGTTCATTCTTCTTTCAGATAGAACGCACACCATCGTCACCACAGCGCCTACCATATCCATAGGCACCGAAACCGGCGTCCCTTGGAAGTTAGCGCCCGACAATTGCAGATTTTCTTCCGCAAAGAAAATGGGGTTATCCGCCACGCCGTTCAGCTCAATTTCCACCTGCGAACGTGCCCACGCAATTTGGTCGTGCGCCGAACCTATCACCTGAGGCGTGGAACGCATTGAATACGCATCCTGCACCTTCACTTTGATTTTGCCCGTTGCCAAATCGCCGTTCTGCGTCACCTTGCGGATAGAAGCCGCACTGCGCACACCGCCCGCGAATCCGCGAACTTCCAACAAACGATGATTGTAGGGTTTCAAATTTGCTTTCAAAGCCTCCAACGACATTGCGCAAGCGATTTCTGCCTGCTTCAAAAAGTTGTTCACATCGTGCAGAATCAAACACGAAATACCCGTGATACAATTCGACCCGTTGATAGCTGCCAAACCGTCGCGCGCCTTCAATCCGGGCACTTTGATGTCTGCTTTTTCCATCGCGATTTTGCCTTCCAACAACTCGCCCTGAAAATAAGCATGACCTTCGCCCATCAGCAACAAAGCGATTTGCGACATCGGTGCCAAATCGCCACAAGCACCCACCGAACCTTTTTTGCACACCATCGGGGTAACGCCTTTGTTGAGCATTTCCACGTAGGTCTGTGTGATTTCGGGACGGCATCCCGAATTGCCATGAGCATGCACATTGATACGACTCAACATCGCGGCACGTACATGTTCAATCGGCATCGGTTCGCCAATGCCGGCGGCATGATTATAGATTAAATATTTTTGGAAATCTTCCACTTGGTCGTCGTTCAAAACGATTTCCGAAAATTCGCCGATACCCGTATTGATACCGTACATAATTTCGTGATTTTCCAACTTTTTCTCGAGCATGGTGCGACATTTCTCTATCCGAACCACTGCATCGGGGTGCAATTCCACCTTTTGTCCATTACGAGCAACGTTCACCACGTCCGTTATGGTTAAATTATTTCCTGTTATAATGAGTTTCATTTTTATGATTTTTGATTTATGATATTAAAATTTTGATTACGCCTGCCCGACTGATTTTTTCAGACGGGAGTTGTGATTAATTATGTGTGATGTATGAATTGAGAATTCATCATGATGCCTTAGAAGGGGTTCTAAAAATTAGATTTTTCGAGGCGGACAAGGTTTTTAAAAGCGCAGTTTACTCAAGTAAATGAGCATTTTAAAAATCGAAGTCCAACGATGAAAAAACAATTTATAGAACTCCCGTTATGTAATATAAAGCAGGGGGGAGCGCCTCAGCAGAGTCCGGCGCGGTTGATTTTAATTTTAAACTTCAGAAACCAGTTATTCATTCGTTGCAAACTTTATTGAATTGAATTCGGGAGCAAATGTACTACTTTTTCAACAATGCAATTATTTCTTGTAAAGATTTTTTTTCCATTGCCCCTGTTTGCATATTTTTTAGCGTGAAACAATTCTCCTGCATCTCAGTGCTGCCGCCCGATGCAACGTAAGGAATCTTCCGCGCATCGGCGTATGAAAATTGTTTTTTTAATTTGGCATTATCGGGATATAACTCCGAAGAAATGCCCGCCTGCCGAATTTCCGCCAAAGCTTTCAGCGCATAAATCATCTCCGCCTCGCCATGATTGGTGAAGAGCAGTTGGGTGGATATTTCCGCATTCTCGGGAAACAATTTGAGTTCGTTCATCACATCACAAATCCTATCAGCCCCAAACGAAACCCCAACCCCCGAAACATCGGGCAAGCCAAATATGCCCGTCAAATCGTCATACCTGCCGCCGCCACAGATGCTTCCCATCGCCACATCATTTGCCTTCACCTCGAGAATCGCGCCCGTGTAATAGTTCAAACCGCGGGCGAGCGTTGGATCAAATTCTACTTTAGCTTTTATATTACAATTAGTCAGATATCCGAAAATAGTTGCAATTTCATTCCAACCAAGTATACCAACTTCGGAAGAAAACTGAACAATAGATTTGAAGTTATCAAACTTATTCTCTGAGCTAAAAGTATTATCAAAAAACCCAATTAATTTATTTATAGCATCTATTGAAATTTCTTTGGATATAAGTTCTTTAATAACTCCTTCCTTACCTATCTTCTCAAATTTGTCAATAGCTGTAACAATATCTACAATTTTATTTGACTCGCCTATCACTTCGGCGATGCCGCTCAATATTTTTCTATTGTTTAATTTTATGGTGATATTCAATCCAAGTTGCTGAAAAACGGCATCAATAATCTGTATCAACTCCACCTCATTCAACAAAGAATTGCTGCCGATTACATCCACATCGCATTGATAAAACTCCCGATAGCGTCCCTTTTGGGGACGGTCGGCGCGCCACACGGGCTGAATCTGATAGCGTTTAAACGGAAAGGTGATTTCGTTACGATTCTGCACCACATAGCGCGCAAAAGGCACCGTCAAATCATAGCGCAAGGCTTTCTCACACATCCGTGCCGCCAATTTTGTCGTGCTCGAATTTTGAATATCTTCATTCGAAATGCCTTCCAAATAATTCCCCGAGTTCAGTATTTTAAATATCAGTCGGTCGCCTTCTTCGCCATATTTCCCTGTCAGCGTGCTGAGGTTTTCCATCGCAGGCGTCTCAATCGGCAAATAGCCATACAAACGAAAAACGTCTTCCACGGTTTGAAAGATATACTTCCGCCGAATCATCTCGGCGGGCGAGAAGTCGCGGGTGCCTTTGGGTATAGAAACATTTACTGCCATCTGATATTTTTTGCAAAAATAGGAAATATTCCGTTACTGTGCCATTAAGTCTTTCAATAATTTCGGATTATTGGTGATAATACCATCCGCACCGTTGGCAATCATTTTCTCCATACGCTCGGGATTATCCACCGTCCACACATACACTTTTTTGTGCAACGCATGAATATAATCTATCACTTTTTTACTTGCAAACATGTGAAAGATATTAATCTCTGAGATAAAACCTATGGCTTCTTTATCCGTTTTCAACTTCGCGTAAATCGTTTTCACAAACAGCAATGCCGTACTGATTTTTGCATCAAGTTCGTGAACTTTCTTCACCGATTCATAGTTGAACGACTGCACCACGCACCACGAATACGCATCATGTTTTTGCACCAATTTTACCACATCTGCCTCAATATCGCCCGAAGCATTGTCGGGAGTTTTTATTTCAATCATCACCGAACATTGCCCATGTATCAAACTCAACACCTCATCCAAAGTCGGTATCTTTTCATCTTTAAACTTCTCAGAGAACTTAATTCCCGCATCCACTTTCATCAAATCTGCATACAGCATCGAACTCACCAAACCCTTGCCGTTGGTGGTGCGGTCAATACTTTTATCGTGCATCACCACCGTAACTTTATCTTTGGTTTGATGCACATCAAGCTCAATGCGGTCAACCCCGATGGCGATAGCATTTCTGAAAGCTGCCAAAGTATTTTCGGGTGCCAACAAACTGCCTCCCCGATGCGCAACCACAGCAGTTTTTGTTCGGTGCACGGCTTGATTCTCGTTCTGCGAAAAACTCGTTTTCATAAATAAAAGTGTTGAAAGTATCAGTAGGGAATTTCTTATGTTCATATTCCTGTTGCTTTACGTATCATTTCCAAGTAATCGGCAACCCTATCGCTGCCTTCTTTGGGTGCCCATTCTGCAAATATCTTATCCGTTTCGTGAATGTAAGGACCTTCCTTAAACTCGAAAGCCACCGAGCCCGATTCGAGCGATAAGATGGTATGGAAACGTTGGGGCGGAATTTCCACCGCAAGTGTATCGGTATTCTTATCCAACACTACAAAATCGCAAATCGCCCCGTCATCCTCAAATTCCACCAACAAAAGCCTGCCCCTCAAAACCGTAAACACCTCATGTTTCGGAGGCGTCTCATGCTTGTGAGGTCTGATATACGTCCCGGGTTCCAAAGCATTCAACAGACGTTGCAGCAGGGCATCATCACTTGTATGTAAGTTATAATTGATACGTTTGCGCGGCGATTGCTTTGCTTGCACTATGATTTGGTCGAGGAGCTTTTGTGTAATTTTAATCATCTTAGATGTTCCGTATATTTTTTTATTTTGTTTACAAAGGTATAAAATATTAGATATACACATCTATTAAATTAAAAAAACTATGACAAACCCTTCTCAAACGAAGATTTCAAACTTTATTACTTTAATAACCGGAATTATGCACCGCATCCCTTTACTTTATTAGTTTATGGCTGTTGGGAAAGGTAATAAAGTTTTGTTTGGTGCTTTTGATGATAAAGAGTGATAGGTAAAAGCCTATAAGGATATATAGGACTGAGGTTAGAATTTTAGCCCAACAAAGAAAAATAATACTAAATATACAAATAAATAAAAACTTCCAAAGCCCAATTTTCATCGCCTTAAATTTTAATCATTAATAATCCAATAAATGACTAATGATTTCCAACATGATTATACCTTAACCCAAGACCATTATTTCTTAACCCAAGACCATTATACCTTAAGCCAAGACCATTATACCTTAACCCAAAACCATTATTTCTTCGTCCAAGACCATTATACCTTCAGCCAAGACCATTATTTCTTAACCCAAGACCATTATTTCTTAACCCAAGACCATTATACCTTAAGCCAAAACCATTATTTCTTAAGCCAAGACCATTATTTCTTAAGCCAAAACCATTATTTCTTAAGGCAAGACCATTATTTCTTAAGCCAAGACCATTATTTCTTAATCCAAGACCATCATGGACGCCTCCGGCATTGCTTAAGTAATTTATGGTGGCTATTAACTTCATAATGAATTACTTCTTAATAAAGCGAAAATTTATATTACGCTCTCGGGGAAATGTTTTCCCTGTGTTTATTCTTGGCATTTGGTATGTGGAGCTTGGAATTTGGAATTTGGGGCTTAGTATTTGCCTGCCCGACTGCGTCATTCAGGCGGAGATCTTGCCACCTCAGAACCCCTTATCCTTAAAATCCTCCAACCATTTCCGCGTTTCTTTCGGCTCAAAAGTCTTCAGTTTCGCGATAAGCTCGTTTTCGTCCTCACTCACAAAAAAAAGTTCCTTATGTTCGGGGCGAATAAAACGTTCCGCCACAAAATGGTCAAGAAGCTCAAACATTTTGTTATAATACCCATCAATATTAAAAATGCCAATGGGTTTTTTTATGATGCCCAACTGATTTAGGGTAAGCATTTCGAACAACTCGTCCAAGGTTCCATAGCCGCCCGGGAGTATCAAATATCCATCCGAAAGCTTATCAATAAGCATCTTGCGTTCGCTCATCGAATCCACCACGTGCGTTTGGCTGATATGCTTATGCGCCACTTCCACATCCACCAAATGCTGCGGGATGACACCAATCACAGTACCGTTTCCTTCCAACATACTATCTGCCAAAACACCCATCAAGCCCACATTTCCCGAACCATAAATCAAAGAGAAATCGTTCTCCACAAAAAGTTTCCCCAACAGATGGGTTTTGGTTTTATAAATCGCACGATTCCCAACCGCCGAACCGCAAAAGACAGCAATATTTTTCATATACTTAAAATCAGTTTTGCAAAAGTAACTATTATCTTGAGATAATTGATGTACCTTTGCACCATGAAAACAAATCATGAATATAACTTTGCGGAACTAACGAACGGCATTCGTTTGATACACAAGAGCAGCAACACTCAAATTGTGCATTTGGGTTTTTTTATCAATGTGGGCTCCCGCGACGAAACCGAACAGGAACATGGGTTGGCGCATTTCATCGAACATGTAGTTTTTAAAGGAACCACCAAACGCAAATCCTATCAAATTTTCAATTGTATCGAAAATGTTGGTGGCGACCTCAATGCTTTCACAACGAAGGAAGATACCTGCATACATGCCTCCTTCACCAAAGAATATTTTGAACGAGCCGCCGAACTTATCTCGGATGTGGCGTTCAATTCCATATTTCCTGAGCAGGAATTGGCGAAAGAAAAAGATATAATTGTGGACGAAATTTTCTATTATAAAGATATCCCTGAAGAACTGATTTTTGATGAATTTGAAGAAATGATGTTTGTCGGACATCCTTTGGGGCGCAATATACTTGGAGAGCCGTCGAGAATACAGAAGTTTACTAAAAGTGATATTGATAAATTTATCAAGAAAAATTATACGCCCCAAAATATGCTTATCAGTGTGGTAGGGGATATAGAGTTTTCGAAAGTGGTGAAGATTATCAAGAAATATTACGAAAAAGAATTTCTTGAAGTCGGCAAAGCACATAAACGGAAATCGTTTAAAAACTATAATCCATCGAGCAACATTGTCCCGAAAAAGATTTTTCAAAGCCATTGTGTGATGGGCAATGTGGCATATTCTCACTTCAGTAAACATAAAGTAGGACTCACCTTGCTCAACAATCTCTTGGGTGGTTCGGCTTCCAACGCCATTTTGAATATGGCGGTTCGCGAAAAACATGGTTTGACCTATAACATTGAATCAAATTATGCACCCTATTATGATACGGGAATTTTCAGTATTTATGTGAGTGCCGACAATGATTCGCTTGAAAAAGCCGTACATATTATCGGCAAAGAACTAAAGAAACTTCGCGACACCAAGATGGGAAGTCTGCAATTGTCGCGAGCAAAGCATCAGTTGATAGGCAATCTTGCCTTGTCTTTCGAATCGAAAATTGCGGAAATGCTTTCGGTGGGAAAAACCTGTTTGATTTTCAATCAGGTGGATACCATCGAAGATATAAACAAAAAGATAGAACGGATAACTGCCGAAGAATTGCTGCATATTTCAAATGAAATTTTCGATACCAATCGTTTCACCCAATTAATTTATCAATCCAATGAATCTTATAGAACAGAAGATACATGATTATGCTGAAGAAATTTCCTCCACGGAAAATGAAATTCTGAAGCAATTGACTCGAGAAACTCATCTCAAAGTGATGAATCCTATTATGCTTTGTGGTTTCTTGCAAGGCAGATTTCTCGAAATGATTTGCAGCATGATGCGAGCCGAAAACATACTTGAGATTGGGACTTACACAGGCTATTCCGCCATTTGTTTGGCGCAAGGTTTACAAGAGCATGGCACATTACACACTATTGAAAAAGATCCTGAACTAGAAGAAATCTGCCGCAAGTATTTCAAACATTCAGGGCTTGAAAACAAAATTCAGTTGCACATTGGCGATGCCATGGAAGTGATTCCAAACCTTGATATGCTGTTCGACTTGGTTTATATTGACTGCGACAAAGAACTATATAGTGATGTGTATAAACTTGTGTTTGAAAAAGTAAAACCAAGGGGCTACATCATTGCCGACAATGTGTTGTGGCATGGAAAAATATTTGATGAGCATCAGCAAAACGATAAAGAAACCAAAGCCATCGTGGAGTTCAATCGTTATGTCAAAAACGACAAAAGGGCAGAAAATTATTTACTACCCTTTCGTGATGGAATGATGATTATTCAGAAGAGATAGACTATCGCATCAAAGTTATTGTACCCTGCAAATGATATTCTTTTTTGTCGTCTCCGGTAGCATCTAGGATATAAAAGTAAGTCCCGTCAGCACATTTGCCTTCGCTTTTGCTAGTTCCGTCCCACACTTCTTTGGTCACTTTTTTATCTGAAAATGATTCTCCATTATAATTATATACCTTTTTGCCCCAACGGTTATACACGTCAATATTTATGGTGACGATACCTTCTGATTCAATAGAGAACCAATCATTTTTTCCATCTCCATTCGGTGTGAAAACATTTGGAATATGCATACTTGAAGGTTGAATGGCATGAACTACCATTTGATAGGTATCAGAACAATTATTGGGAGGACCGCTGTTGACTGTCAGTGTAACGGTATAAATTCCCATCTCAGTATAAGTATGCGTTGGATTCACAGCAGTACTTGTAGTTCCATCGCCAAAATCCCATAAGTAGGTTGTTGCACTAATAGTTCCTGTTGAATTAAAACTAATAACGAAAGGAACATATCCTTCAGGAGGGCTTGGATTTGAAGAGAAAAATGCATCAATAATCACATTAGTAGAAACATTTGCCGATTGTATCAAAGGACAATGATATTGTGAATAAGTAACGGTAACAGTATAATCATCGGGACATAAATTTGTTGCAGTTGCCGTGCTTTGTGAAGGGAATGTACTCCAATGATATGTTATAGGAGGGTCGTAAGTGCCCGATAATGTTGCAGTCACTTGTCCGTTACAACTCATGTAGCAAAATTCATTGGCAGGTGTTAGTGTTAAGGTTGCTTGAGGAGGTGTGGTGCCCACAGTTGCCGTTTGAATCAAAGGGCAATGATATTGAGAATAAGAAGCTGTAACGGTATAGGTCCCTGCACATAAATTCGTTGCCGTTTGAGTGGTTTGTACAGGTGTTGTGCTCCATTGATAGGTAACAGGTAGATCGTAAGTTCCCCCAATTGTAGCAGCCACTTGACCATTGCAAGCCCCAAGACAAAGTTGGTCGGTGGGTGCTACGGCTAAAGTTGCTGTTATTGGCAAGGTAGAAACTGTTGCCGATTGCGTCACCGAACAATTATGGGAAGAATAGGTAACTGTCACGGTGTAATTACCCGCACATAAATTACTCGCATTTTGTGTTGTTTGTGCCGGTGTTGTGCTCCATAAATATGAAACGGGAAGCTGATAAGGTCCTATAAGTGTATTAGCAATGCTTCCATTACAGCTATTAAGGCAATATTCATCACTCGGAGCTAAAGTTATTGCTAGTTGAGGCGGATTCACGAGAGTTACTGTACTTGTACTAGTGCAACCAATAAGATCCGAAACGGTAACGGTATAGGTACCGGCTCCAAGGCCTGTAGTCATAGTGGTTGTATCATTTGTCCCCGACCAAATGTAATGATAGGGCACCAAACCGGTAGCTGCCGCAACAGTCGCTGTGCCATCGGTATATCCGAAGCAGGTGACAGAATCCACATTGGTAATAGCAGAAGATAGATTGCTTATACTCACTCTTACGCTATCTATTCTTGATTGACCACAGGCATCAGCCGTGGTCACATAATACTCTGTCGGGGAAGGCGGATTCACCACTATAGTTGATGTGGTCCCTAAACTATCTGCCCAAACATAGGATAAAGGTGCAAAACCACCTGCTGCATTGATAGAGATGTTGGCAGCAGCACCCGAACAAATATAAAAATCAGGAGGCATAGAAGCGGTAATAGGCGTATAATCTTTAATGAGAATCGTAATCGTATCCATAGAACCGCATACCGTATTTTGATAAACTATATAAACAGTTTCAGTAGGTTCGGGAATACTATCGGATATTGGAATAATGATAAATCCTACGGAATCTTGTCCGGGATATATAACCAAACTATCGGGTACTACAGGATAATCCACTCCTTCAGTAGCAGTTCCTGAAATGGTGTAGTGTATCACAATAGGTGCGGTTGGAGGTTGATTCAATGAGAAATTAATCACTTCATTATTGCAGCCTTCCACAGCAATAGTATCTATGTTTGAAGTATAATGCGTACTAAAATTAATACCATTAGTCGAAAAACTATTTTCTTCTAAAAACACACCGGAATCATACACTTGGTCTCCTGCATCACCCACGGCTAATTTAATATGATATTGTTGACAGGGTTGCACAACGCACATCGCTGTATATACATTTGTAAGTCTATCATATTGATAATATACTCCTGATGTGTTTAACCAAGAGTATGCTGCGCCGGCTCCACAAACATTATCAATAGTAACATAATTTGTTGGGTTATTCGGCATCAATGCAATATTAATAGCACCGCCTGTAAAAGAACCTGAAATGCCGGGACCACTTATAAAGAAACCAAATACATCATTATAATTCGTGTTACAAAATTCATCAAATTCGTCTGAACCAAATACATATCTAAACTTAATAGTATCTGCAATCGGAACAAAATCAAACTCTAAAACAGCTTTATCATAAACAGTGTGAGCAGGAATTAACAATTGTAAATCGGGGTCTGATCCAGTGCCCATCGCAGTTCCAAAACTTCCTGATGAGTTTGGTCCGATAGCACCTGTAGCATTTCCGGATGCAATTACAACTCCACCTGTAAAACCCAATTGTGTGGTAGCTACGCCCGATGTTTGAAAACTTCCAACCATATTAGAATTAATCAAGCCTGAACTACCGTTGAAAGTGGCATTACTTATCGTAACCCCTCCTCCAACTAAAACTTGTTGAACCAATTGCAAGGGAGTCATATTAAGTCCTCCGCCTTGTACTACAGTTAATTGTGCATTCGATTTAGTAACGTAAGAAATAAAAATCACTACGCAAATGAAGAAGAAACGCAACTTGTGAAAGTTTTTCATTATTTTTGTTTTTATTAGTTGTACTCTTTTAGACAAATTATTTTTACAAATGGTTGTATATGATATAAAAAATATATACTATCTTGCAATTTTTTTACAAAGATACAAAATTATATAACTAACATAAATTAAATTTGAAACTACCTGATTTTATTATTGCCTTAGCCCCGATGGAAGATATCACCGACAGTTCGTTTCGGAGCATTTGCAAATCCTTTGGAGCCGATATGCTTGTTTCGGAGTTTGTGGCTGCTGATGCCCTGATTCGTAACATAGAGAAAAGCTTCAACAAAATGCAGTTCAATGAAGCAGAACGACCCTTGGGTATTCAACTGTTTGGGAACAAACCCGAAGCCATGGCGGCAGCAGCCAAATTTGCTACAGCGGTGAAGCCTGATTTTATTGACCTAAACTTTGGATGTCCGGTGAAGAAAATAGTGGATAAGGGAGGAGGGGCTGCTTTGTTGAAAGACATTCCGAAGATGGTGCAGATAGCCGAAGCTGTTGTGAAAAGCACCAATATCCCCGTCACGGCAAAAACTAGGCTAGGATGGGATGAGAAAAATATAGTGATACAACAAGTGGCGGAACAACTACAGGATGTGGGTGTTCAGTTGCTGACCATACATGGGCGAACCAAGTCACAGATGTATAAGGGGGTTGCCGATTGGACTATGATAGGGGAAGTGAAAAATAACCCCAAGATACATATCCCCATCATCGGCAATGGCGATGTTGACTCCCATCTAAAGGCATTAGAAATGAAACTCGCCTATGGAGTGGATGGCATCATGATCGGACGGGCTGCCATCGGAAATCCATGGATATTTCGCGATGTTAAAGATTTTTTGTTTTCGGGCAAGCTTCCGCAGACGCCTACCATTAACGAACGCATTGCTATCTGTTTGCAGCATTTATCCAAATCTATAAACACAAAAGGGGAGAGGCTAGCGCTACTCGAAATGCGTAAACACTATAGCGGTATGTTTCGGGCGTTGCACGATTTCAAACCCTTTCGGATGAAACTCGTGACAGTGGATACCTACCAAGAAATATTAGATACCTTGGAAGAAGTTCGAGTTTTTTATGACGAGATGTAAGGGCTCGGATTAATTGGCATTGAAATTAGCCATATCCCGGTCGCGAATTATACCATCTTGATAGGCAAAGGGAATAAGTTTGCCTTCGCAGAATAATTCGCTCACGTCTTTGTTTTGATTGAGCAATATCGTATTGATGCCCAGTTGACGTGCGATGGGTAAGTTTTGCTCCGAATCATCAATAAAAACAGTTTCCTGCGGATTCAGACAATTTTCATCTAGCACCATCTGGTAAAAGTGTGGATTGGGTTTGCGAAGGTGTTCTTTATAGGAAAGATAAACATTATCAAACAACTCATTCAGGCTTTTATAACCATACTTATACTCAAGTTGCGCCGTGTAGAGGTCGTAATGCAGGCTGTTGGTGTTGCTCAGCAGGAAGGTTTGATAGTTCGGACGAATTTGTTCTAACAAACGGATACGTCTTTCTGGTATGTCCAAAATAATAGCATTCCAAGCATCCACTATTTGTTGCATCGTGGTCTGTTTTGGAAACAGTCGTATCAATGCTTCACAAAAATCTTTCGGATTGATGTCGCCCGTATCCAAGTCGTCAAACACCTGCGATTGTTTGGTTTTGGAATACAATGCCTCGAAGTTTTTTACGCCCAGCGCTATGAAAGCATTGATGCTTCGCATGAAGTCTATATTGATTATGACACCTCCAAAGTCGAAGATGATATTTTTTATGGGATGTTTCGAATCCATCTATTTTTGTTTTTATGCAAAATAACGACAAAAGAATTAGGTGAAGAATTATTTTTAGTTAAAAAAATATAATTTCAATTCTTATGCTAAAGATTGGATTTGACAAGGCTGCGTGTAATAGTTCGACGGAAGGTTTTTGAGGGATAAATTCTGTGCATTTTTGATGAGTATTTACTTTTGTAAACTGTTCCTTTTCTCTTCGAAATAAAGTTTTTAGACAATGGAAATGGATTTCGGATATTTATTTTTTGCCTAGTTGGTTGTTTATA
The DNA here is from genome assembly GCA_903862465.1 of uncultured bacterium. Taxonomy (GTDB): domain Bacteria; phylum Bacteroidota; class Bacteroidia; order Bacteroidales; family CAIWKO01; genus CAIWKO01. The sequence continues at coordinate 32,005 of CAIOYH010000120.1, forward strand.
CGAAGGTATAAAAATAAAAAACCCTTGAACAGATTTTATTCAAGGGTTTTTGCCATTCGGAACAAACTAATCATCCTATCACCTAATTTCACACCACTGTAATATGGAGTGCATCCAACCAAGGTGTCATGCCATCTTTTGTGATGCCACAAACACGTACCCAAACTTTAGATTTTTCTGCATAACCATCTAAGACGATTCTTGCTTTAGTGGTTCCGCCACCCAATAGCCAATCTTTTTCTAATACGGGCTCGTCTTCGCCAACATAATACATCCAAATATAGGCACGAGTTTTTTTCATTGCCTTACAAAATGCTAATACTTCGCCAGGGTTAGCCCCATGTTCGAGCCAAAATTCGCGATGAAGTGTTGGTAAAGCTTCTTCTGCGGTTAAAGGAAAAGCTGATGACAACATTTTAGTTTCATCGCCATCCGTAATAGTATAAATGTACAAACCAAGTTTCAACATCTCTTTTTCGAGTTTTTTCCTAGCATCGCGCATTGCTTTACGCTCCAAAGCACCACCGGTACGTGCAGCGATTTCTTTTTCGGCAAGATCATCAACTAAAAGTTTTAAACTTGCTAAAGTAGGTTGGGGGGTCACAAAATTATCATTGTCCGTCATTTTTAAAATCACGGTGCGAACTATGTCAATGAACAATAAAATTGTAAACATTACAAAGCTCCAAATTGGTCTTCTTTTTCTTTTTCCCATGGCTGTATTTTTTTAAGGTTAATAATGCAAAGATACAAAAAAAAAGAAGGCTTGCAGCCACTTGAAACCCCTGAAAATACTATGCTCCGACTATGCTCCGCCTTTATACTTCTAACCTACATTGTGTCTGTTTTCTGCAAAATAAAATTCTAAGAACGAAAAATGAAAGAAATTTTGACTTTTGTTTTAAGAATAATGAATTTTGATTGTGAAGTAAAGACCTTTAACTTTTCATTTTTCATTTTTCATTTTTCATTCCAACGAGTCGCACCCGTTCTATCCTTTCAAACTATATTTATCCAAAAGATCTTTCGTCTTACGGAGGATTTGCATATTCAAATTGGTGTCGTGTTGTGCATCAGAAACTAGTTTGTAATAGTTTTTTCTTGTGGGAAGTTTTTCATACGGGGGTGCTTGCAAATGGGGCTGCAAGTGAAGATACAAACCGCGATTGTACATGCATTTTATTCTTTTACAGCGATGAAGTTTATGAAAAACGGTCAAAAAAGCATGTAAATGCTCATTGGGCACTGTGATGTAGTAATCTTTTGCTTGCGGATCGAACAATAGCGCAATGGTTTTTTTGTTTTTCACTCCTGGGAATGTTGAGGTCAAATCATATATAAAGGCATCGAGCGATATGTGATTTTCTTTATCGGATGCATCAATTTGCCATACGAAATAGGTATTAGGATTCGATGAAGAACCCGATGCTACTTTTTGCATCTTTTTGTCATGAGGCATACCGGCAAGTTCTATTTCACCCACAAAAATATAAAAGATAAGGTCATTCCATGAAATAGTATTGGATTCGCTCTGCATCCGTTCTTTCAATATGGCGCAATACACCTGTCGCTCTATATGTGCAAAGTGAATAGCTTCCGAAATCATGGACGTGATAAAATGCATCAACATCAGCCTATCATTTTCTGAGTGAGGCGGCTGCTCTGCTGACTGCATCCATTCGTTGGCAAGAAAAAAATAATCGTTGACTACATCCCCAAAAAGCATTGAGTGGATTTCTGTATTGATTTGCGTGGCGTGTTGAAAAAAATGATTGCTCGCCTTCTCAAAATCCGAATACACATTATGGGTATGCAAAAGAGGAACGATGCCCTTGAGATGAGCCACTGCATTGAGCCGCGCCAAAACTGTTGCAAAGTCCATTGTGATGTCATTTTAGCCCATAACACTATAACGCCGTTTCATGTCTAATGCTTAGGGCAACATGAAAATATTTTTCCGTACCATGACAAATTCGAATTTTACCAACTCGAATTCGATCTTTACCAACTCGAATTCAATCCTTACAAACTTGATATCATTCTTTACAAACTCGATATCATTCTTTACAAACTCGATATCGTTTCTTACAAACTTGAATTCGATCTATACAAACTCGAATTCAATCTTTACAAACTTGATATCGTTTTTTACCAACTCGAATTCGATCTTTACAAACCCGATATCGTTTTTTACCAACTCGAATTCATTCTTTACAAACTTGAATTCGTTTCTTACAAACTCATGTTTGAATCGGCATAAATTGAAATTTGATTTTCTTGACTTGAAATAAGAATCAAGAAAATTGAAAGCGCATCGCCGCCATCAAAGTAATTTTTCTTACGGATACGATTCAAAATTATAAAGTGAAATTAGGGAGGATGGAAATTGGATTTTGGACTGGAATTGTTTTTATTTTCGCTTCCCAGATTTTTTTATGAATGAAAATAGACAGAAATTGCATTTATACCTTATATTATATATAACCAACAAACCATTATTGAAAGAGTACACTATTATGGTTATAAACTATAATAAAAATAATTTTTAAAAGTGTAGTAATGCGTTGCAAAAATAATTACATATTTTCCCTGATAAATCGAAAGACAAAACTAATAAACGATACTTTTTCTATTAAAAATTGTACTTCATAAAATAGAAATAAGGTGATGAAATTATTTCTTCGTAGATGGTTCCTTGGATTTTTTATCAAAAGAAGAAAGTATCTTATGTCGCCAATCTATGGCGGTTTTTTTATTTATACGCAAGGAATTCGTAATGCTATCCAGCGACTTCTTTTTGTGCATTTGTTCAATATACGAATTGACAAGCTTTTTCTTATGAATGCCAGATAACCATGTGCCTGTGTATTCTGTGAACGTTCGCTTGCAATCTTTGCATTTAAACCTCAAACTACCTTTATCTTTCCCGTAACGATAATGATTCATGCTGCCACAATGAGGGCAGGGGAGTTGCTTACTGATTAACTTCTCCTGACGATCTTTCAAATAATCGTGTTTCACTGATTTTGTCAAGAGATACATGATGAGTTTGTCCTGATCTTCTTCCGAAAGGGTGTGTATCGCTAATACTATTTGTTGATAATCCATAGTGGTGAAATTTTTGCAAAAGTAGTACTTTAAATTTAATAAAACAACGCAAAACTATTTTTATTATTTCAACTATTTCCTATAAATACTTTGGGCTTTTTTCAAATGATATCTAAAACAAAAACTTGAAGCTTCCTTTTTCAAATTATAGTCCTATGCGAATTATGATTATATCGAAAGCTGATTTAAAGGAAAGAAAAACATAAAATAGTTTATGGAAGACAGGGCAAAAAACTTGGCATAATATTTTTAATAATTGAAGATGCAGGAAGAATATAAATAGCAACTGCTATTGTTGATGGAATTTTTTTTAATCATTTTTTTTAATTTTAGTTGCTATTTCAGTGCAAAGTTGTAAATTTGCACGATTTTTTTACTAAAAGACGGTAGAAACATCTTTAGGTCCTATAGCTCAGTTGGTTAGAGCACCTGACTCATAATCAGGTGGTCCCAGGTTCAAGTCCTGGTGGGACCACAAAAAGAAAGAAAGCCCTGCAAACACTTTGTTTACGGGGTTTTTATTTTTCAAAATAGGAGTTTTGTGATGAGGCGATCCCTTTTTAAAAGACAAACATTTCAAGAAGTAATTGTCTTTAACAAATTAAAATAAGTGCTCGGAAATAATTTTATAGTGCAGGTGGTTTTTTGTCTTTCATCAAGTACGCTTAATTAGTTTCTAGATTTGTACGACTCTTCTAACATTGATATTATTGTTATTTTGAAGTTGTATTTTCGAAAATCAGAATTGAATTGATAGGAATATTTTTTTTTGAATAAAAATCAAAGAAATTTTAAAACAGATGTATATTTGTACAAAATAAAAAAATGGAACATAGAATCTTTTAGTGTTTGCGAATTTATTGTAAATTTGTTTTGTTTGAAACCTTTTTGAAATTCGTAGCGTATAAAAAATGATATGATAAAAGGTGGATGTAAAAAATCTTTTTATGTTTAAAACACAAAAAGTGTGATTGCTAACTTTATGAATTCTAAAGTGTTTTTAGTTTTTTTTAGTTGCTAAATATTTTTTTCAGATTTATAAAGAATATTGATATTTGTTATAAAAAGCTTGTTTGTTGAAAAAATGTCTTATATTTGCCGATTAGTTTATATCAAATGTGCTTTTCTAATGCGGGAATGCTTCCCTATAAAAAGTTAAACACAAAAAAAATGATTATGTAAAAAAAGTACTTTGTAAAAAAAATAGATGTTATATTTTTTGTAAAACATTGATTCTTTTTAAGAGTCTCTTTTTGATGTTTTTGCAATTCATTATTCCCCAATAATGGCGATTTAAAAAAACGGATTGTTGTTATAAATAAAAATATTTTAAAAAAAACCTTGTCAGTAAAAAAAAAAGTTCTATTTTTGTTGAATTATTAAAAATCGTAAGAAACAACTATAAAAATAAATATTATGAATCAGAAATCTATGTCAAACAGAAAAAATAGTATGATGAAATCAGCTACAACATTAATTTGCATTATGGTCTTAGTAAGCCTTTCAATTCAAGAATCTTTTGCGCAAGATGTTACTCCTACTAAAGGACAGCAATCAATAAAAAAAGAAGCAGTTCTAAGCAATGACGTGAACAAAAACAATGTGAATAATGTAACTGTTGTTGCCCCGGTGGAAGAGCAATCTCCCATCACAACCTTACCCTATTATAACTATAAAGGATTGACCGATATAAATGCGGCTCGTTTAGCATGGGCTAAAGATTATCCGGAAGCATTCGCCAAATTAAATGGACAAACCATCCAAAAGCCGACTAGCTCGCAGGTCCAAAATAAACCAACAACTGTCATAACGAAAGAAGAAAAATTACCCAATGCTGATCGCATCCTACCGGTAATCTATGATGACAGCCAAACCCGCAATGAAGGTAAAAAAATTAAATAAATCTAAACCAAGTAAATATTCTTTTATTTTATTATATTTTCCAACACAAATAATTAAAAAAAAATACTATGAGAAATCTAGACACTATTAATCGGAAATCAGTATATCGTAGTTTCTTCTTGCTTTGCTTGATGATGATTTTTGCTGTTTCAACACAGGCACAAACATTCACATTTACTTCAAGTGGTGCAAACGCAAACATAGATCTTGCACCGTTTAATGATACCTATAATGGTACTTTATCAGCAACGTCTATGATGAAGAGTCAAATACCTGTTTTGGGTGTTTCGCCAAATGCAGTAACGAGTATTGAGGTGGACATTAACCTAACTCATACTTATGTCGGTGACCTTGTTATCAAATTGCAAGCACCCAATGGTCAAATATTAGGTTTGATGAGTCGTCCGGGGTATGCTGAAGCTGCTGACAATGGCACAGGTTCCGGTGGAGCTTATGCCGACTGGCCCGGAATAACTATTAAATTTTCTGATGCAGGCACAAGAGATGCTGAAACTTTAGGTTCTCCGGCAAATGCACCACCGCACCCAAATGCGTTGAATTGTGCCTATGGTGATTGTAATGTTTTTCCAAATCACGGTTCTATTGCTTTTCCACCTTCAACTTTTTCTCAACTGTATGCAGGTATAATGAATGGTACATGGAAATTATTTGTTGGTGATGCCCAAGCATTGGATTCAGGTGTTTTTCATTCTTGGACATTAAAGATAACGACCTGCGAAAATCCTATTTATTCTACCTTTCCTATAAATCAAACTCAAAATACAGATTTAAATTCTTGCAATGCGGTTGTTAATTATACCGTCAATACTATCAGCACTCCTCCTGCTACTATAACACATACTTTTACAGGTGCAACAGTTGGCACCGGAAGTGGCACCGGAAGTGGTTCTATATTTAATATAGGTATAACGAATGTTTTAGTTTCAGCCACCAACACTTGTGGGACTACTGATAGTAATTTTATCATTACGGTAAACGATAATCAATTACCATCTATTACTTGTCCTCATGATACACTGAGAGTATCTACCAATTCCGGTTCGTGCACAGCAATTGGGGTGGATATTGGAACCCCAATTACTTCCGATAATTGCAGTGTTATTAGTGTATCGCACACCCATTCGTCCACAACCTATGCGTTAGGAATTACGGCTGTTACATGGACTGTCTTAGATGCTTCCGCTAACACGTCCACATGTATAGAGATAATTGTGGTTACCGATGACATTAATCCAACCATTACATGCCCTGCTGATATAATAGAAGGTACAAATACTGGGTGTACCGCGACAGGAGTTGTTTTAGGCGCTCCTATTGCAAATGATAATTGTGGTTCAATTGTTGTAACAAATAATCATGCTTCCACTACCTATGATTTAGGTACAACAATAGTAACATGGACCGTTACGGATGATGCAGGTCATACTGCGACATGTAACCAAACAGTTACCATTAATGACCTCGTAAATCCAACCATTACATGTCCATCTGATATTACGCAAGGGAATGATTTAAACATGTGTTCTGCTGTGGTTACATATAGTACTCCGGTTGGTACGGACAATTGTTCCGGAGCCTTCACAACACAGACCACAGGCTTAGTTTCAGGAGCAGCATACCCATTCGGAATTACTACCAATACGTTCTTAGTGACGGATGGTTCTGGTAATACCGCAAGCTGTTCCTTTACAATCACGGTAAATGATACCCAAAATCCAGCAATTATATGTCCGGCAAATATTACTCAAGGTAATGATGTTGATATGTGCGATGCTGTTGTTACTTATGTTGCACCAACTGGTACTGACAATTGTGATGGAGCCATAACAATACAGACCGCAGGATTAGCTTCGGGAGCAACATATCCTTTTGGAATTACCACAAATACATTCTTAGTTACAGATGCCGTTGGTAATACATCTAGTTGTTCTTTTACGGTCACAATAAATGATACGCAAAACCCAGCAATTGTATGCCCCGCAAATATTTCTCAAAACAATGATGTAGATCTCTGCACCGCTGTTGTTACTTATGTTGCCCCAATTGGTGCTGACAATTGTTCGGGAGCCTTCACAACACAGACCGCAGGCCTTGTTTCAGGGTCAGCATTCCCATTAGGAACTACCACTAATACATTCTTAGTGACAGATGCTGTTGGCAATACATCGAGTTGTTCCTTTTCAGTTACCATAAATGATACTCAAACGCCACTAATTGCATGTCCGGTTGATATTACACAAAGCAATGATTTTAATCTCTGTACCGCTATTGTTACTTATAGCGCACCAATTGGTACCGACAATTGTGTCGGTGCAATAACAACACAGACCGCTGGTTTAGCATCAGGAGTAGCATTTCCTGTAGGGACTACTACCAATACGTTCAGAGTAACAGATGGTTCTGGTAATACAGCTACTTGTTCCTTTACTGTTACGATTAACGATACCCAAAACCCAACAATTACCTGTCCGGGAGATATAACACAAGGCAACGATTTAAATGTGTGCGATGCAGTTGTTACTTTTATTACCCCAATTGGTACTGATAATTGTACAGGAGCAATCACAACCCAGACCGCTGGCTTAGCTTCAGGAGCAACATATCCTCTAGGAACCACTACCAATACATTCTTAGTAACAGATGCTGTAGGTAATACAGCTAGTTGTTCCTTTACTGTTACAGTAAATGATACCCAAAACCCTTCAATTATATGTCCGGCAAATATCACACAAGCTAATGATGTAGATATGTGCGATGCTGTTGTTACGTATATTGCCCCAATTGGCACTGATAATTGTCCTGGTATAGTTACCACCATACAAACCGCAGGCTTAGCTTCAGGAGCAACATATCCACTTGGAACCACTACCAATACATTCTTAGTAACAGATGCCGTTGGTAATACCTCAAGTTGTTCATTCACTATTACCATAAATGATACGCAAAACCCAGTAATTGCATGTTTAGCTAATATTACACAAAGTAATGATTTAAATCTCTGCACCGCAATTGTTACATATAGTGCACCGATTGGTACGGACAATTGTCTTGGAGCAATCACCACTCAAACCGTTGGTTTGTCTTCTGGATCAGCATTCCCTGTAGGGACTACTACTAATACGTTCTTAGTAACAGATGGTTCAGGAAATACGTCTAATTGTTCATTTACCGTTACGATAAATGAAACTCAAAATCCAACAATTACGTGCCCGGGAGACATTACACAAAACAATGATGTAGATTTATGCACTGCGGTTGTTACTTATATAGCCCCATTAGGTACTGACAATTGTGTAGGAGCAATCACTTCACAGACCTCGGGGTTAGCTTCAGGAGATGCATTCCCTGTTGGAACTACTACTAATACATTCTTAGTAACAGATGGTTCTGGTAATACCGCAAGTTGTTCCTTTATGGTTACAGTAAATGATAATCAAAATCCAACAATTGTATGTCCTGCAGATATTACCCAAGGTAATGACGTAGATATGTGCGATGCAGTTGTAACTTATATTGCCCCAATTGGTACGGACAATTGCCTTGGAGCAATTACCACACAGACTGTAGGATTGGCCTCTGGAGTAACATACCCTCTTGGAACTACTACCAATACGTTTTTAGTAACGGATGCCTATGGTAACACTTCTAGTTGCTCCTTTACAATAACAATAAACGATACTCAAAACCCTGCAATTTCATGTCCGGGAGATATAACCCAAGGCAATGATTTAGATATGTGCGATGCTGTTGTTACTTATATAGCCCCATTTGGCACAGACAATTGCTTAGGAGCATTTACTACACAGATTGTTGGATTAGCTTCCGGAGCAACTTATCCTCTTGGAACTACTACCAATACGTTCTTAGTAACAGATGCCGTAGGTAATACATCAAGTTGTTCCTTTACAGTAACGATAAATGATACACAAAACCCTGCAATTACATGTTTGGGAGATATTACGCAAAGCAATGATTTAAATACGTGCGATGCTGTAGTTACCTATATTGCTCCAATTGGAACGGACAATTGTCTTGGCATAGTTACTACAACACAAACTGGGGGATTAGGCTCAGGAGACACATTCCCTCTTGGTACCACAACCAATACGTTCTTAGTAACCGATGCTGCAGGAAACACCTCTAGTTGTTCCTTTACAGTAACAATAAATGATACCCAAAATCCTGCAATTATATGTCCTATTGATATTACACAAGGCAATGATTTCGATATGTGCGATGCTGTTGTTACATATATTACCCCAAATGGCACTGATAATTGTTTGGGAGCAATCACAACACAAACCTCTGGATTAGCTTCTGGAGCAACATATCCTTTTGGAACGACTACCAATACGTTCTTAGTAACAGATGCTGTTGGCAATACCTCTAGTTGTTCTTTTACAGTAACGATAAATGATACTCAAAACCCTGCAATTACCTGTATTGGAGACATTACACAAGGCAATGATTTTAATATGTGCGATGCTGTTGTTACGTATAGTGCCCCAATCGGAACGGACAATTGTCTTGGATCAATCACAACACAGATTGCAGGATTTGCATCAGGAGCAACGTTCCCTGTTGGAACTACCACAAATACCTTCTTAGTAACAGATGGGTCTGGTAATACAGCTAGTTGTTCTTTTACTGTAACTATAAATGACCTCCAAAATCCTACAATTACATGTCTTGGAGATATTACACAAAGCAATGATTTAAACGTGTGCGATGCTGTTGTTACGTATAGTGCCCCAATCGGAACTGACAATTGTCTTGGCTCATTCACAACACAAACTGCCGGATTAGCCTCAGGAGCAACATTTCCTTTAGGAACCACGACCAATATATTTATGGTCACAGATGTTGTTGGTAATACATCTAGTTGCACCTTCACAGTTACAATAAACGATACCCAAAGCCCTACTATCACATGTCCTGATACCGTTAATCAAACAATAGATTCTCTTTGTTTTGCGACAGGGGTGATTCTTGGTACACCATTAGTTGCATTCGATAATTGTCATATAGCGTCTTTAGTTAATAACCAGTCGACAACTTATTATCCTGTTGGTTACAACCAAGTAATATGGACGATAACAGACGATGCTGGAAATACCTCAAGTTGTATTCAAATCGTAAATGTTGTTGATGCTATTCCTCCAACAATAACATGCCATGATACATTAATGCTATCAGATCCTTTAAATTGTTACGTAACGGGTGTAACTTTGGATACACCACCTACTAGTGACAATTGCGGCATAACTTCGTTAACCGCAAAAGTGAATGGTAATACCATTAGCTTCCCAGCTACCTTTCATGTTGGAACAACCAACGTTGTTTGGACAGCATCGGATGCTTATGGTAATCATACAAGCTGTACATCCATTGTCCAAGTATTTGACGTAACTGTTCCTGTTGCCGCTCTAGGCACTCCTATTTATGATACATTGTTTACTGATCCGGGTACTTGTTCTGTTGATACCACTGGTGGTATTCTGAATTCGTTTCGACCTGTTTTTACTGATAATTGTACCGACGCTGCCCATTTATTTTATTATTATGATGCGCCACCATTCTTACCGGGTGGACAAACAACGATGATTACTTGGAATGCTGTAGATTCAAGTGGCAACAAAGGTAGCTTCGATCAATATATTTATGTTAAGGATACTACGAAACCTACTATTATGTGTCCAGGAAATATTACTGTTTTAAATGAACCCGGATTATGCAGTGCAGTTGTAACGTATGCTGCTCCTAATGTTAGTGATAATTGTCCATTACTTAAAAATGCAATTACGAATGGAAATTTTGAAACAGGTGATTTAACAGGGTGGTCAACGTCGGGCTATGGAACTACTGGTTTTTGTCAAACAGATCCAAGAGATTTTAATGTAAGTAGTAGTGGTACGGCGACAGGATGTTATACCTTGCAAGATCCAATAAATGGTAGTTATGCTGTTTATAATATGTTCGATGGTCCTGCTAGTACGCATTATAGGATGTATCAACCTATTCAGGTACCTTATGGAATGAATAATGCAGTTCTTAATTATAATTATACATTATATAGTCAATTGCCTACTGCAGCAAAAATAGTCAGTGTTAAAATTTATGATCAGTACAATACATCGGTATTAGCTACTTTAAACCAAACAGCTTATACTAATCCAGAAAATATTTCATGGACTAATTATAATTCAAATATTACTGCCTTACTTGCCCCATTTGTTGGTCAAAATGTTATTATTGATTTTTCAGTGGATATTCCTTTAGATTGGCAGGGTGTTTCAGGTTTAGCTTTTGATAATATTTCTTTGGACATGAATTATTTGCAGGATTCATTGATAGCAGGTATTCCTTCAGGTGGTACCTTCCCAGTAGGTATAACTCCTGTGACTTTTATAACTTCTGATCCTGCTGGTAATACAGCAACATGTAGCTTCAATGTTACGGTTCAAGATATTGAATACCCTGTTATAGATTTTTGCCCAGATCCAGTAACTGTTATTGCAGATTCATTTAATTGTTATGCTTCGAATGTCGATTTAGGAGTACTTTTAGCGCACGATAACTGTAGTATAACTATTTCTCCTGATTTTACAGGACCATTTCCTGAAGGAACAACTATAGTTACATGGTCAGTTACTGATACTTATGGTAACACAACTACGTGTCAACAGCAGGTTACTGTTCTTGATCTTATCCCTCCTACAATGACTTGTCCTCATGATACCATTTTCAATACAGATCCTGGCACGTGTCAGTTTGAAACTTATGATTTTGGTATACCTTCTACTTTTGATAATTGCCAAGCGAACGGGATGACGATAGTTAATGACGCACCGGTGGCTTTTCCTGGCGGACCTTATATATTTCCTTGGGGACCGACTACTGTAACATGGACTGTTTACGATAATGCTGTTAATTCGACAACTTGTACTCAAACGATTACTGTAATTGATGAGGAACCACCTAGTATAACGTGTAATTTTATGCCGTATGGTGTAACTCGATCTGTTAATCCGGGTTCATGTTTTGCAACGATACTCAATCCAACCCCTGTAGTTGGTGATAATTGCGGTGTCCAAACTGTTACGAATGATTTCAACGGTACTAGCGATGCTACAGGTGATTATCCTGCAGGTATCACTGTAGTTACATGGACAGTTACAGATATTCATGGAAACACAAATACGTGTCAAGATTATATTCATGTAGTTGATAATATTAATCCAACTGCTATAACTCAAGATGTTACGATATATTTGAATGCACAAGGCTTTGCACCTCTTACACCTGGGCAAGTTGATGGAGGTTCTTTTGATAATTGCGGAATAATCAATATGACACTTTCACAAAATATATTTTCCTGTATAAATGTTGGTTTACCTAACATCGTGTCCTTAACGGTAACGGATACGAATGGCAATCAAGGTAGTGCCACAGCAAATATTACAGTACTTGATACTTTAGTTCCTACAATTATATGTCCTGACACCATCGTTACATTCTCTAACAGTGGTGCATTTGCAATTGGTGTAAATATTGGCACACCTATAACTTCAGACAATTGTGCTGTAAATGTTACAAATGATGCTCCATTATCTTTCCCAATTGGTACTACACTTGTAACTTGGACAGTTACTGATGCTTCATTAAACCAAGCGACCTGTCAACAATTGGTAACAGTACTTGACAATACTGTTCCAACAATACTTTGTCCTCCCAATGTAATTACAAATACAAATGATGCATGTACAGCAACAGGTTTAGTGTTAGATCTGCCTACCGTTACAGATAACTATAGTGTTAATGATGTTTATAGTAATGCACCTTCTGCATTCCCATTAGGCAATACTATTGTTACTTGGACGGTAACAGATGCTTCCGGAAACTTTTCATCTTGTCTGCAATTAGTAACTGTTATTGACAATGTTGCACCTAGTATAAGTTGCTCTGATTTGATTTTAGCTACGAATACCGGTTGTTATGCTACTACAGGTTCGCTAGGGACTCCATCTACATCTGATAATTGTCAAGTTATATCAGTAACCAATAATGCACCTGGGACTTTCCCAATTGGAAATACTACAGTAATGTGGACTGTTACTGATTTTGCTGGTAACACTAGCACATGTAATCAAGTAGTGACAGTTGTTGATAATATTCCGCCAATAATTTACTGTGGAAGTCCTATGGTTGTTAATACGAATTCAGGTTGTACGGCATCACCTGTTAATCTTCAACAACCTTTTTATTCTGACAATGCTGAACTTTGCTTTAATCCTGTATTAAGCAATGATGCACCTTCTGCATTTCAGATAGGAATTACAACTGTAACTTGGACTGTAACTGATGGGTCAGGAAATACAGCTATATGTACACAATCAGTTACTGTAGTTGACAATGTTCCTCCAACTATTACATGTGCTCCCAATGTTATAACAGCTACTGATTCTCTTTGTTATGCAACTCACGTCATATTAACTATACCCACTTATTCTGATAATTGCCACGCATCAACACCTACAAGTAATGCACCCAATATTTATGCGCTTGGCACCACTACAGTTACTTGGATAGTAACCGATGATGCTGGCAATACTACAAGTTGTAGCCAATTAGTTACCGTTACAGATAATGTAAAACCCACTATCAATTGTTTAGATACAGTTCATGTATTTACCAACACTGGCTGTACCGCTACAGGAGTAAGCTTAGGCATCCCAGTAACAGGAGATAACTGTCATGTAGCTTCTGTAACCAACAATGGATTATTAATTTATCCATTAGGACTTACAACAGTAACATGGATAGTTACTGATGATGCGGGCAATACTGCAACGTGTACGCAGATAGTAAATGTAATAGACAATGTGCTTCCAGTAATTCATTGTGCGCCTACGATTGTTGTGTCGGCTAATACAGGCTGTTCTGCAACAGGTGTAGTATTAGACATTCCGTTTAATTATGACAATTGCAGCATTAACTCATTAACCAATAATGCTCCATTAGCTTTCCCATTAGGTAATACAATCGTAATATGGACAGTAACAGATGCAGCAGGCAATACAGCAAGTTGTACCCAATTAGTAACGGTAATAGATAATGTACTTCCTACCATTACTTGTCCTGCTAATATCACTCATAACAATGATTTAGGAAGCTGTAGTGCTGTTGTGACTTATTCCACTCCTGTAGGTACTGACAATTGTCCAATTGGAGTTACAAC
>CAIOYH010000121.1 GCA_903862465.1 uncultured bacterium
ATTTGTACATCGGGTATACGAGAACCTCTGATACGAATACGGTTAAGTTTCACGCTTTTTTATTTTTTATCAATTAAATAACTATAGGAATTGAACTAAACTTAAAAATGAAGCTCGAAACGAGAAACAAAATATATAAAAAAATAATAATACAAAAATGAATAATGAAAAGTCTGCATGGATATTACATGATAATACTAATGGAAGATGCGTATGCAAAAATAAAAATGGAGAGTATTATTTAAGTAAAGATTTACAGGGTGAGGAAGTGTTAAAATTTGAAACTAATGCGGAAGCATTTCATGAATTACTAGAGTTTGTAGGAACAATAGACAAAAAATCAGCAGATATTGAATGTGCATTCGGAGTACGCGAACAAAATTAATAGATTTAAAATAGTAAGAAAAATAAAACATAGTAAATAAGAATATTAAAAATTATTGCATATTTGCAAACTTTAAATGAATAAAAAAATGACATAAACTATACAAAACAATAAAACGGCGTTAACTTTTATCTCTGTATCAGAAATCTCGTAAATTTTTAGATGTACTCAGATAATAAGTAATAACGCTCACGCTTAGGCGTGGGCTTTACTTATTTGTACATCGGGTATACGAGAACCTCTGATACGAATACAGTTAAGTTCCCACGCTTTTTCTTTTTATATATTGAATGTCTCTGGGAATTTGACAAAACTAAATAATAGTGGAGTTCAGAAATCACTTAAAAAAACGGGGCTTCCCCGATAAGCCTAATGAATTCGGAAATAATTTAATAAGAAAATAAAATGAGCGAAAAATTAGAACAATTAAAAACAGCTATTTTAGCTGACGGTGTTATTGATGCCGAAGAAGTAATTACAATCAAGAATGCTATTTACGAAGATGGCAAAATTGACAGAGAAGAAGCTGACTTTATGTTTGCTTTGAATGATGCAGTTTCAGGTAAAGAAAACCATTATTCATGGAAGGATTTATTTGTAAAAGCAATTACAGACCATGTACTAAAAGATGATACATCTTATGGTTCTGTTGATGATGAAGAAGCTGATTATTTAATCGGCAAAATTCAGGGAGACAGTAAAATTGATGAGATTGAACAAGCCTTAATCTTAAAAATTATTGAGAAGGCTACAGGAACTTGTGATAAGTTTCAGGATTTTGTACTAGTAAGTTTCAAAAATTTGATCCTTGAAGACGGTGTTATTGATGCAGCAGAAGTAAAAACCATCAAAAGCATTATTTACGGAGCTGGTGGTGCCGGAGGCGCAAAAATTGATGTCAAAGAAGCTGAATGGCTTTTTGAATTGAATGATGCAGTTTCAGGAAAAGCGAATCATGAAAATTGGACAGCATTGATGGTTGAAGCTATCGGTAAATATATTTTGGAAGATGAAACCAGTCCTAATGAAGTTGATGACACTGAGGCTGAATGGCTTATCTCAAAAATCATGAAAGACGGCTCTATGGACAATGTTGAAAAAGCAATTCTTGATAGTATAAAGGCCAAAGCCACAAAAATTTCATCAAAATTAGAAGCACTTTAATCTTTTTAGTAACACTTTATATCTTTAAAAAATGGGAATCAATTTAACAAAAGGCGGAAATGCGCCATTAGGAGCATCGCTACAGAAATTTGTAGTTGGGATGGGATGGGATACAAATGAATCAGATTCAGGTCAAGGCTTTGATTTGGATGCCTCAGCATTTATGCTTGGAGCAGATGGTAAGGTAATTTCTGATAAACACTTTATTTTTTATAACAACCTTGCTAGCCCGGAAGGTTGCGTTATACACACTGGAGATAATTTGACCGGAGCAGGAGAAGGTGATGACGAGAGTATAAAAGTTGACTTATCAAAAATGCCTGCAAACTGTGAATCGATAACATTCGTGGTTACTATTAATGACGCAGAAGCTCGTCGTCAAAACTTTGGTCAGGTAAGAAATGCTTTTGTTCGTATTTATGATCCAAGCACAAATGAGGAGATACTGAAATATGATTTAGGGGAAGATTATTCAGTTGAAACAGCTGTTGAGTTTGGCAACCTTTATAAGAAAGATGGGGCATGGAAATTTAAAGCTATTGGAGCTGGTTATGCAGGTGGCCTTCAGAAATTTGTTGAAAAGTTTGGTTTATAATAATTTTAAAAAAAAATCATGGCTATAAATTTAGTTAAAGGACAAAAAATCAATCTACAAAAAGGCAGTGGTGGTGCGCTTATCAAATTTTGTGTTGGCGCAAATTGGGGTATGGTAAATGGCAACGATGTAGATTTGGATTTATGGGCAGCAACTTTCGACGGAAACAAAAACTTAGTTGAAGCAATTGGATGTTTTACCACATTTGACTCAAGTACCGGTGCAATGCATCACTCTGGCGATGATAGAGGAGGAGATGATGGTGGAGACGATGGACTTGATAATGAAATTATTACTGTGGATCTTTCCAAACTTCAATCAAATGTTGATAAAGTTGCATTTTTTCTTACCAGTTATTCAGGTAATGATTTTGCTACAGTTCCTCATGCTTCGCTAAGAATATATGAAGGTACTAATGAGCGGGTAACCAATGTCATTGCAAAATATGATATTGGAACAGATTCTTCTTTTGCTGGTCATGTAGTTATGGTCGCGGGAGTCTTTTATAAACACAATGGTGAATGGAAATTCAATGCAGTAGGAGCTCCGACAAAAGACAGAAGTCATACTGATGCAATAACCACTATTAAAGCAAAATATTTGTAACAAACAATAACAGGTATGCCGAAAACTGAACAGAGTAGGCATTATTTAAAAAATTAATACTATGGCATGGGAAAGCAAATTCTTCAATTTTGGCGTAGTCAAAATTGACGGTAAAAATGTAAAAGTATATTACGACTCATCGCAGTACAGAACCATTTCCGTTGGTGAAGAGGTTATAAGTGCTACCTGGGCAGGTGGCGAACTAAATGTTACACTAAAAAGTGGCAAAGTTAGACGCTACCATGATACTTCTCAGTATAGAACGATTTAATGTACTTAAATGCACTTTTACGGGCAGTTCTTTATTGCACTGCCCGTTTTTTCAATTACGCCAAAAGCTAATTGGCGTTTTTTAACACTTAAAAACAATAAAAATGGGCAGTTATGTAAACCAAAACCTTATCAGCGGAGAGAGAGTTGAATATGAAACAACATACCATTGGATAATATTTCTAAATCTCAGGGCATTGTTTACCTTGTTTATTGCACCTATAATTGATCGGTGGACAAGTGAATTTGCCATAACCAATAAAAGGGTAATAATCAAGATTGGTTGGATCAGTAGAAAAACAGTTGAATTAAATTTGTCAAAAATTGAGAGCGTTAACGTGGATCAAAGTTTTTGGGGAAGAATTTTTGGTTTTGGAGATATTCGGATCATTGGTACAGGTGGAACAAGAGAAGTATTTCTAAAATTAGCAAAGCCGCTTGAATTTCGGAAAAAATTTCAAGAATTATGTTAAAATCAAATTTATGATTTGACAACTATTACATTGTAAATTTATCACAATCTTCAAATAATCATCGTGTTGTAAATAGTTTAACATTGAATTTTCATTGTTGAACTATTTACAATTTAAGGCAAACATTTACATCAATCGTTAACGAATTTATTAAATAAAATGGGACATACGATGCATCATCACAGTGGTTTAACAAATGAACAAGTTATAGAGAGCCGAAAAAAACATGGTGAAAATATTTTAACTCCACCTGATAGAGAGCCTCTCTGGAAACTTTTTTTAGAAAAATTCGAAGACCCAATTATTCGCATTCTGTTGATTGCTGCATTTCTTTCTTTAGGTATTTCATTTGTACACGGGACTTATGCTGAAACCATCGGCATTTTTTGTGCCATTTTCTTGGCAACCACAGTTGCATTCTGGTTTGAGATGGATGCAAACAAAAAGTTTGATATCCTAAATCAGG
>CAIOYH010000122.1 GCA_903862465.1 uncultured bacterium
ACTATTTGCTACGAATCTTGATAAAGCTGTCTTGTCTTCTAATTTTGGTTGCATCATACTATATAATTTTTGATTGTTAATTTCGGCAACAAATGTAATAAAAATAAAATTCATAGAATTAAAAAAAAAACTTTTTTTTAAAAAAAATAATTACTGTTGTCCGATAAAAATGGAAGAACCATCTTAAAACGCCTAATTGTCAATGCTTTTATAATGTCGCCCCTAACGGGGCTTGATTTTCTTTACGTGCATTTTTCTACCATAATGTCGCCTCTAACGAGGCTTAAAAAAGTACCGTAGAGCCTGTCCCGTACACTAAGTGTCGGGATACGAAAGTATGGTAGAACAAACGATTAACAGTAGATTAAAAGTGCCGTAGGCACGACATTATTAAAAAGCAAAATTTAACCGGACAACAATCATTAGTTATATAGAAATTAATAAACCATCTATAGTGATGAATGAGCCCTCTATAGAGATGAATTTGTCCTTTGTAGAAATGAATCATCTTTTTGTAGAGATGAATTTGTTCTTTGTAGAGATGAATGAGCTCTCTGTAGAGATGAATTTATCCTCTGTAGAGATGAATGTCTTTTTTGTAGAGATGAATGAGTCCTTTGTAGAGATGAATGACTATTTTGCAGAGATGAATGAGCTCTCTGTAGAGATGAATAAGCCATTTTTAGACATTAATGAGTAATTTTTAGACATTAATGAGCAATTTGTAGAGATGAATTTGCACTTTGTAGAGATGAATTTGTCCTCTATAGCGTTCTACAAATTCTCCATACAGTCTATTGACCTGTTTATAATATATAATTAGATTTATTTGGTGTTTTAATCTTAAAATTTGGTATTTGGAGCTTGGAATTTGGTATTTTGAGCTTAAAAAATAGTGTTTGAACCTTAAAAAATGATATTTTGTCTTTTGTCTTTAAAATTTGGACCTTGGAATTTGGTATTTGGAGCTTGGAATTTGGTATTTGGTTCTTAGTGTCTCTTTGTGCCCTTAGTGCCTCCGTGGTTTTTCCTAGTCCTAATAGTCTAATAGTCTAAAGTCTAAAAGCCTTTTACTTCCTCCTCACAAAAGTAAGTATCGCGCACATAAAAGCCACGACGAAAAACAGAGTGAGGCGGATGAGGTTGAGGGCGATGACTTTTAAGCCGGCTTCGCGCACAAATATATCTAAGAAACTATCTATGCCCCAACGCAGGGGGGAGATGATGCTGACGAGTTGGAGGGGTTTGGGCATCATATAGACGGGCAAAAAGATGCCGCCCAAAATGGCAAGGATGAGCACCATGAATGAGCCAAAGATGCCCGCCTGCGATTGGGTGGAGGCGAAGGTGCCCACGAGCAAGCCGAAGCCGATGGCAGCAAAAGCCGAAGCCAAAGCGGCAAGGATGAGGGCGAGATGGTTGCTGCCCAATTCGAGGGGCGTCATGCCATAGATGAGGGGCAGGAAATACATGCCGGCGAGTATCATGAGCGCCAATTGAAGCAGACAGATGGCGGCATAGACCACGATTTTGCCCCACAAGATGGTGAAATAGGTGACGGGCAGGGTGCGGATGCGGTTGTAGGTGCCTTCGTTGCGCTCGGTGAGCATGCTGCCCGCGAGCGGAATGACGATGAAAAACATGGCGAAGAGGGCAAAGGCAGGCACGTTGTTTTGCACCAAGGTGGGTTTGATGACAGCGTTTTCGCTTTGGGCGTTGCGTTGGGCGATGAGGATGAGGTTGTCGTTTTCGAGGTTGTCGTTGAATTTGATGCCTTTGCGCAAGTCTTCGGTGAGGTCGAATTTCACTTCGCGGGGTTGGGCATCAATTTTGAAGTCGGAGGGCAGGTTGTTGCCCATGCGTTTCTTGAGTTCGTCGGTGAAGACTTGCTCCATCACCTTGAGTTGCCCGAGGAGATAGTTTTTGATGGGCGGTTGCAGTTGGGTGTTGAGTTGGGCGGGGAGAGCCTCGAAGAAGGTGTTGAGGATGATTTTGATTTCTACGGATTGCACCAATCGTTGGAGGGAGCTGGTGACGGCGTTTTTGTAGGAGTCGCGGGTGGTTGGGTCGAAATAGATGCTCACATTGTCGGTTTGGAGGGTTTCGAGGTCGGCGGAAGTTGGGGTGGTGTCGTTGGCGAAACTCTTTTGGATACGGCGAATGGCTTTGGCTTTGGCGCGTTGGGTGGCGTCTTTCTGAACAACGATGCCCACTTGATAGTTGCCTGCCACGATTTCGCGTTGTGCCATAGTGGTGTCGAGAGCGGTGTTGCCTATCTGTTTTATCACATGAAAATAGCCCGATTTGTTCAAACCGTCTTCGATGGATTTGCCGAGATATTCGTTGTCGTTGTTCACAAAGAGGATGTCGGCTTTGTTGTCGTAGAGTTTCTTGAAGGCATTGTCCTGTGTGCCCGTGACGGCAAAGATAAGGATGAGGGGCATCAGGAATAGGATAATCAGCCCGGGTATGTCGCGGATGATTTGAATGAATTCTTTGCGGATGATGGCTCGGAGTTGTTTCATGGTCCTAGTCTCTAAGTTCGCGTCCGGTTAGTTTCAGAAAGACTTGCCCCAAGTCGTTGCAGGCATCGTTGGCGGCGATGAGTTCGGTGGGTGTGCCGTTGGCGATGATGGTGCCGTCGTCAATGATGGTGACGCGGTTGCACATGGTTTCGGCTTCTTTCATGTAATGGGTGGTGTAGATGATCGTCTTGCCCGAGCCGTTGAGATGTATCAGATAGTCGTATATGAGGTTCATGGATTGGGCATCTACGCCCAAGGTGGGTTCGTCCAAGAAGATGATTTCGGGGTTGTGGATGAGTCCTGCCACGAGGTTTGCGCGGCGTTTGATGCCGCCCGAGCAGTTGGAAATACGTTTGTTGGCATGGTGTTCGAGTTTCACCACTTCGATGTAATGACTGACGGCGTCGCGAAGTGCCTTCCCCGACAAACCATGCATCTCGCCAAAGAAAGCGATGTTTTCTTTCACCGTAAGGGTGGGATACAAAGCGATTTCTTGTGGTATGAGTCCGATGATGGGATTGAGGCGGCGATAGTGTTTGCCGATGTCAATGTTTTTGACCATCACGCTGCCCTCACTAAAACTCAGTAATCCGCAAATGATAGAAAGGAGGGTGGTTTTGCCTGCTGCATTGGGTCCTAACAAACCAAAGAACTCGCCCTCGTGAATCTCAAGGTTGATGCCTTTGAGAATCTCGTCGGGGTTGCCTTTGTAGGACTTTTTTAGGTTGGATATGGTGATGATGGCAGACATGAGTAATATGAACGTGCAAAATTACATATTATTGAGAGATTAGCGGGATAAAATTTTATGCAGAGCGATTGCGGAGCAGCTCCTCGATGAGGCGTGTGGTTTCTTTTGGGGCGTCATGCTTGCGAAAATCATCGCGGATGTTCATGGCGTTGGTCTCATAGATGGGGTTGTTCAATATGGTGTCCACAGCTTTGCGGATGCGCTTCGGACTTGGATGCCCTGTGCCGAGATTGATGCCCACCTTGCAATATTCGATGCGGGCGGCTATCTCGGGTTTATCCTCGGTGTCGCCTGCCACCACGAGGGGCACGCCATGATATAAAGCCGTGATGACGCCCCCAAAGCCGCCATTGGTAATCATCAGTTGACAATGGGGTAGGATGTAGTCGTAGGGGATATATTTCTCAATAAAGACGGTGTCGGAGGCAAATTTGGCGGATAGTTCTTCCGTAGAAGTACTGCCTGTTGCCACGATGATGACTGCTCCGCTATGTTGAAGTGCCTTCAGCGCGGGGATGATGAGTTTGTTATAATCCTTAATGTTGACGCTGCCTTGGGTGATGAAGATGATGGGTTTGCTCGAATGCAGCAAGTGCGCCCAAGTATAATCTCGTGAAATGCTTTGGAAAGGGATGGCGGGTCCCACGAAGCGTATCCGCGGAGGCAAATCCTTCCAACGAAACTCGAAGGCAGGGGTGTTGAATTTGATAAATAAATCCGATAGGAAGATATTATTGATGATAAAGAAATGGGACATGGGCTTCAAGTCGAGTTGCGTCCGTATGCTGTTAATATAGGCATGGGTTTTGGCAAAGATGAGCTTGGTGACCATCCAATTGACGATGCGGTTGCGGTTCACACCATATAATGTTGAACTTGGGAAGATGCCTGCCCCGGGGAAGGGTATCTCATCGGTATAATAAAACAAAGGCGAGTTGCAATAGCATATCCACGGTAGTATTTTTCGCTCTGCGAAAGGGATAGCGCCCGTGAACCATTCATCAGTGAGGAGAAGGTCGGCGGGAAAATCGCGGAGGATGTCCGTCAAATCGAGATATTGTCCGGGCATGTTATCGTAAAACAGATGCTTTATATAATAGGTGGCATGTTTGAAAAGGCTTTTGTAAGGCAAATCGGGAAATTGGGTTCGGATGCTGCTATCGTGAAAGTCTTTAGCGCGGACAAAGGGGAAGAAACGTGCGCCCGTGGCTTCGATAACTTCTTTATAATGCGCACCGCTATACCACGCCACTTCATGCCCCCGACTGATGAGCATCTTAGCGAGGGGAAGTGCCGGATTGACATGTCCCGACAAGGGAACGGAAGCGATGAGTATCTTTGCCATAATATACGAATTGCAAAAGTATAAAAAAATGTATCACATCAAACATATTTGGTATGCGCAAAAAGCTTTATCTTTGCATTTCTTTTAAATATATGAAAATACTACTCGTTAATCCGCCACGCTCCCCCGAAAACAAGATACTGGAATGTGCTCCTGCTGAAGCCAAGCATTTTATACATAAGAAGCTGATAGGTCCGCCGCTGGGGCTGCTCACCGTTGCGGCAGCGGTGAAGGACTTCGATGTGGAACTCATTGATCTGAAAGGCGAATATGACCTCCATCCCGATGGTCCCGCCTTGGCAGAAATCATGAAAGGCTATCTGGAAACCATCCAACCCGATATAATCGGTGTGACCTTTATCGCGTCAGAGTTTTATGCCGGCATAGAAATATTTCGCGCAGCAAAGGCTTATAATCCTAATATTTTGACGGTGGCGGGAGGCTTGCATACGGTGCTCTCCCTACAAGATTTTCATCTGCCTGAGGTGGATGTGGTGTGTCCCGGGCAAAGTGCGGATATGTTTCGCGAGGTGGTGATAGCTCATGCGCAGCAAAAGAGTTTTGACCATATCGGAGGTTTGTATATCAACACTTCGGAAGCCCTCTCCCCTACCAAACCGCCACGTGCGCCTTGGAATGCTGCTCGCGAAAACTTCATCATGCCCCAAAGGGATATGCTGAAGCGATGGATTTCTACCTACGTTGTCGGGGGGCGTCCCGAGCCTGTCACATATTTGTTTACAAGCCTCGGCTGTCCATACGAGTGTTCGTTTTGCTCCATCTGGCCCCAATTCGATAAGCGTTTCTATCAACGGAGATTGGAAAGCATCATCGAAGAGTTGAAGCAGTTGGACGACTACAAAATCGTGCGCTTTGCCGACGCCAACACCATAGTGGATGTGAATTTTATCAGCCAACTGATAGATAGAATCCATGAGGAAGGCATTCAAAAGGAATATGTGATGGACATCCGTTTCGACACCACTGTGAAACATCCCTGGCTGATTGAGAAGATGGCGAAGGCAGGTTTGAAAGTGGTGATATGCGGTTTCGAGTCGTTTCGCGATGAGGAACTAAAGAAATATAACAAGGATTCCTCAGCAGGGCTGATAGAGGAAGCTATCCATATCTTCCATCAGAACGACATCATGCTGCGCGGAAATTATGTGATACCCAACGACTATACGCTGGCTGATTTTGAGGCAATGAGCGACTATGCGTCGGCGCACCGCGTGGTGTATGCCGGTTATACCATACTGACCCCCATGCCCGGCACCATCTTCTATAATGAAATAAAACAGGATATCATTGACCACGACCTATCGAAATATAATTTCTTTAATAGTGTGTTGAAGACGACCTTGCCGTTGGAGCAGTTTTATGAAAGTGTGGGGAAGTTGTGGTTGATTAAGAAGGGTTCTGATGTAATTTGATGAGTTGATTAGTTGATTGGGTTGATTAAGTTAATTAAGGGAAGGAGTTGATTAGTTGATTAAGTTAATTGGGTTAATTAAGGGAAGGAGTTGATTAGTTGATTAGGTTGATTACGTTAATTAAGGAGCGTGAGTGCCTAAAGTACTTCAAGTACTTAAAGTGCCTAAAGTACTTGGAGTGCCTAAAGTACTTCGAGTACTTAAAGTATTTAAAGTGCTTAGTTAAGAGTTATTGAGTTGTTTTTTATTCTATATAAATGAAAAGGTTAGTGCATAGATGTTTTTTGGTTTTGATGATGGTGATGTTTATGTTCGCTACGTCGGTTTATGCACAAAATCATACGCAGACCGTGCGGGGTTCGGTGGTGGATAAGAACTCAAAATATCCACTCATCGGGGCAAATATCATCTTGGTGGGAAGCAATCCCCTATTGGGAACAGCGACGGATGTGAATGGCAATTTTGCGTTAGCAGGGGTTCCTATCGGCAGGATATCTATCAAAATAAGTTATACAGGCTACAACGATTTGGTTCTATCCAACCTGGATTTGAACACGGGCAAGGAGCTTGTTCTCAATATAGAATTAGAAGAAAAAGTGTTCACAGGGGGCGAAGTGGTGATTAGTGCGCAACGCGACAAAGTGGACCCCATCAACAAGATGGCGAGTATCAGCAGCCGTGTGTTTACGGTGGAAGAAAGTAATATGTATGCCGGTGCACGCAGCGATATAGCGCGGATGGCTGCCAATTTCGCAGGGGTGAACGGCACGGAGGATTCGCGCAACGACGTGATTATACGCGGCAATACCCCCTCGGGCTTGCTATGGCGCTTGGATGATGTGGATATTCCCAACCCCAACCACTTTGCCGCCATGGGCACCACAGGCGGACCCATCAGCATATTGCGCAACAACCTGCTGCTGAATTCCGACTTCCTCACAGGGGCTTTCCCTGCCGAGTATGGCAATGCTTTGGCGGGGGTGTTCGACCTGAAGAGCATCACGGGTAATAGTTCGCGGCATGAGTTTCTGGCGCAGATTGCCTTCAACGGCTTGGAGTTAGGTGCCGAAGGACCTATCAGCAAAAAGCGAAACTATTCTTATATCATCAATTACAGATATTCCACCTTGGATTTATTCTCTAAGATGGGCATACAAATGGGCACGGGACAAGCGGTTCCGAAGTATCAGGATATTTTCTTTAAGGTGAACCTCCCCCGCACCAAACTTGGCAATATCAGCCTGTTTGGCTTCGGAGGCATGAGCCATATCGCGTTTTTGGATAGCAAGAAGGACACAACGAAGCAGAAGATAGATTTTTATGGCACCGAAGGCTGGGACTTGACCAACTACTCCAACCAAGCCATGGTGGCGCTCACCGACCTGCTTCTGATTAATGCCAAAAGTTATATGAAGCTTACCCTCGCCGCGACCTTCCATAATTTCTATACCTATAAAGATTCGGTGACGCCCATCACCCTAAATACGGTACCTTTCGACCGCAGCAACGACCTCGAATGTCGCCTATTTGCATCCGCCTATTATAATCATAAGTTTAATGCGCATCATAATCTGAAAACGGGTTTGACTGCCACGCTCTATTATTATGATGTGATGGATAGCATCTATAAGGCTTCCTTTGATGCATTTATCCGTAAGAATGATTATCGGGGCTATTCCGTGCTTTTGCAGCCTTATGCTGAGTGGCAATATAAGATTATGGAGACCTTGACTCTTAATATGGGTCTGCATGGGCAATATTATGACTACAACGGTGCCTATTCCATCGAGCCGCGCGTGGGCATGAAATGGAATCCGCATCCGCTTCATGCCATTAGCATCGGCATGGGGATGCATAGTCAAATGCTGCCCGTTACGGTGTTTTTCAATCAGGTGCGCCTAACGGATGGCTCCTATCAGTTGACCAACACCAAGCTCGACTTCACGCGCAGCCTACATTTTATCTTGGGATATGACTGGACCATCAGCGAGAATACCCGTCTGAAATTGGAGACCTATTATCAATACTTATATAACATCCCCATCTCGGAAAGCGACTCCAACAGCTACTCCCTGCTGAACGAGGGTGCTAATTTTGAAGTCCGTGCGCCCGATTGGCTCATCAACAAAGGCACGGGGCAGAACTATGGGGTGGAGCTGACCGTAGAGCGTTTCCTGACGAAAGGCTTCTATTATCTGGGCACGGCATCACTCTATGCATCTAAATATAAAGGCTCTGACGGCGTGGAGCGCCACACGGCTTTCAGCGGAGGCTATAATATCAACCTGTTGGCGGGCAAGGAATTTAATTTAAAATTTAGGAAGAAGAAGCCCGAACGTCGCAAGAAAACTTTTACGGTGAACCTCAAGACCACCTTCAACGGGGGGCAACGCTACAGCCCTATTGATGGTGCACGAAGTTTGGCTGCCCAACAAAATGTGTATATAGATAATCTGGCGTATTCCAAGCAGTTTCCTGCTTATATGCGCACCGACCTCAAGCTCGCCTATAAGATGAACGGAAAAAAGGTGACTATAGAATGGTCGCTGGAGATTACCAATATTTTCAACCAAAAGAATGTGTTCACACAGACCTTCAATAGGAAAACCGGGGAGAGTTATTTCACCTATCAGTTGGGGAGGATGATTATTCCGCAGTATCGCATCATATTTTAGTACTTAAAGTGCCTAAAATGCCTAAAGTACTTAAAGTTTGGAGTGCCTAAAGTATTTCGAGTGCCTAAAGTACTTAAAGTATTTAGTGCCTAAAGTATTTCGAGTGCCTAAAGTACTTAAAGTTTGGAGTGCCTAAAGTATTTCGAGTATCTAAAGTCCTTAGAGTGGTTTGAGGTACAAGATTTCTTTTTATCAAATAGTATTCATCTTGTGCCATGTATCTTTTTCCAAAGAAAAAATAGTTGCTAATTCAATAAATCTTCCTATCTTTGCGCTCTAAAAATTTGGTATCATGAAAAAACTCCTGTTTGTTTTGCTTTTCGCTATGGCGGCATTGGCTTCCTGTAAGAAAGATAGCACCACTCCCCCTGTTGACCCCCCCCCTATTGACCCTTTGGTGACGAACACCGGTTTGATAGCCTCGGGAGCGCAATACTACCTGATTGCTGATGTAACGGGCATTCCGGGCGTAACGAAAATCAATTGGCAGGCGAGCACCGTGGCAGGCTCTAAAACGACGGCATACAATGGTTTGTGTAACACCAACGAATGTCATACGGGATATATTGTAGGTCATGACGTGCAGCCCAATTATTTCTGGTTTGCGATTCTTTTTCAAAATAACGGACCCGAAGGCTTCACCAACATGGTTCATACCGGTGATTTTGCATTTTGCACCCCCTCAAATCGGGTAAATGGCATGGATATCAGCTTTACGGATGCAAACTATGAAGAATGGCGTTGCGTTTATGTTGACAATAATACTATTGCCGGCAGCAGTTTCAAGGTAACAAAATACGAAACCGTAGGCGGCAAACTAACCCTCGAAGCACAATTTAACTGCACCCTGAAGAATTCCGCTGGAGCGACCATCACCTTGAGCAATGCCGTCTTCAAGGCTCACTGGGAATAGTTTTTTTTCTTTCTGAATATATTACGCTAAAGCGTATCTTTTCAGCATAATAAATCAAAACTAAAGCCCTCGAAACCGAAGGGTATATTTTCTATTACAACTCTAGTTATTTCTTTCCGAAACTATTTTTTTTATAAAGATAAAAGATATGGCTTCGATGGATTATGTGCTATTTTTTATTTTTAAGATAGATATTTGTTGATGGCAGCGTCATTTTTTGAAATTTGTAACTTGCTATAAAACAAGGGAGGTGCCTATATAGTAAAATTACAATATAGTATCCGACGAGGGAGTTGCCTATATGGTAAAATTACAATATAGTATCCGACGAGGGAGTTGCCTATATGGTAAAATTACAATATAGTATCCGACGAGGGAGTTGCCTATATGGTAAAATTACAATATAGTATCCGAC
>CAIOYH010000123.1 GCA_903862465.1 uncultured bacterium
CGTATCTTTACTTTCAAAATAAAGACCAATTACTTTGTAGGAGAAAAAACATGGCGTTACCCGATTATTATAAACTTCTGAACATCTCCCCCGCTGCCACTTCCGTGGAGATTAAAAAAGCCTATAAGGAGAAAGCCATGCAATATCATCCCGACGTGTATCATCACGAAAAGGCTATCGAAACTTTTCAACTGGTGAACACCGCCTACCGAACCCTGATAGACCCCACATTGCGCAAACGCTACGACTTCCAAATGAAATATCCCAATTCTACAAGCGCCACCACCACTCCCACTGCCCGCAGCCGACATCCCGCCGACCAAGGTTATTATTATCGCCAAGCCTATCATTCGAAGCCTTCGCCGCCACAAAAAAGCATCTTCAATTTCAAAAAAATAAATATATTTTTTTTTGTCACCATAGTGGGAATTCTAGCTTTAGGCATCGTGTATGGCACCATAGATTTGATAGAAAACTTTCGTTTTGGGGGTTTGCTGTTTTGTGTAGTGGCTTTGGTTATTATTTGGCGGGGGATGCGGATTATAAAAAGGGAAAAATAAATAGTTTTGAAATATTTATTCATCAATATTTCAAGTCATTTTTTAAATGTTTTACACCATCATTCTGCAATAATTTATAATGCTACGCATCAAGTTGAAAAAAAATGAGCGTAAAAAATACTTTGAGGTGTTTAATGGCATTTATAAAACGTGCACATAGCGGTGGCAAGTTTGACAATGGTCTGTGCACGCGTGCGTATAGCGTTCGGAAGTTTGACAATGGTCTGTGCACGCATGCACATAACGTTCGGAAGTTTGACAATGGTCTGTGCACGCATGCACATAGCGTTCGGAAGTTTGACAATGGTCTGTGCACGCGTGCACATAGCGTTCGGAAAGTTGCCATCGCATATTTCACGCGTGCACATAGCATTCGGAAAGTTGCCATCGCATATTTCACGCGTGCACATAGCGTTCGGAAAGTTGCCATCGCATATTTCACGTTTTTTCATGCTTCTCAGTTTAGTAGTTATGTCGATAGCAATTACAATTGTGCTATAATAACTATCTAATGACCATAAATAACAATAAACCCAGCGGCTAATTCAACTGTAAAAGGGATTGTCTATAAAACAGAATCATCAACACAGGCACCACGAATGTGATGGAGGCTCGCACAAAATATCGAAAAGGCATATTTTAGCCAAATCTCTATCTTATCATCTTGAGTACCAAAAAAAATCCCCTCAGTTTTTTTCATAATACAATTCTATAATATACGTTATCTTTGCAAAAAATATTTCTTCTCACAATGAAAACAATTATAATTCGTAAATTTATTATCCTAATTATAAGCATTGCAAGTTATTCTACAGGCTATTCGCAAGTAAAAATACTTTTTGATGCCACCAAAGCAGAAACTGCCGGCAATGCCGATTGGGTTATTGATGCTGATACCTATAACATTAGTTGGTCAAATGGACCTGCTTCGGTTGGGACTGGTGGAAATGAAGCCAATGCGCAACGTATTCCTACACCTGCACAAAGCGGAATTATAACTTCGACAACAGAGTCTTTTTGGAAAGGCGGATTGTCGTCGTGGGGAGTTGATTTGGTGAAAAAAGGTTATACGGTGGAAACACTTCCTTTAAATGTAGCTATTACTTACAACAATTTATCCAATCCTCAAGACCTCATGAACTATAAAGTTTTTATTGTTTGCGAGCCAAATATTGTTTTTACCGCTGCAGAAAAAACAGCTATCATGCAATTTGTTCAAAATGGCGGTGGGCTATTTATGGTTTCCGACCACACAATTAGCGATAGAAATAACGATGGAATTGATTCACCTGAAATATGGAATGATTTAATGACTACCAATGGTATTCAGTCAAATCCTTTTGGAATAAGTTTCGATCTCGTTGATTTTTCGCAAACATCTAGCAATGTTGCAACGCTTCCAACCGACACCTTGTTGCACGGACCGATGGGAAATGTTACCCAAGTGATGTGGAGCAACGGAACTTCGATGACATTAAGCCCCGCAGCCAATTCCACGGTAAAAGGAATTGTTTATAAGACTGGCTCATCAACCACGGGCACTACGAATGTGATGGTGGCGCGAGCTAAGTATGGTGCAGGAAGAGTTGTTGGATTGGGTGATAGCTCCCCTTGCGATGACGGAAGTGGCGATAATAACGACACCCTTTATGATGCTTGGATTGCGGATGCAAGTGGCAATCACGAGCGACTTATTATTAATGCTACCATTTGGTTAGCATCAAGTCCTGTTTACACCTCCACTGAAGAGAAGAAGACAAAAAGCCAAACACAATTGTTTCCTAACCCATTTTCAAGCTCTGCCAATTTAAGTATTTCCCCGGATGTTTCCATACAAAATGGCGTTATGGTTATTTATGATATGAACGGTAGTATCGTAAAATCGTCCCAAATTGGAGATTCACATGTTATAACTATTTTAAAAGATGGAATGAATAATGGCATGTATTTCTATCAAATACTTTCAAACTCATCCTTGATTGGAAAAGGAAAGTTTATTATAACAGAATAATTCCTACAACGCCCCCATCCTATCGTCAAATTTCAAGTCATCTTGTTTCTTAGCATTATTGCCGAAGCGCCACGACAATCCTAGATAGATTGTTTGTGAACGACGTTTCCCGATTACTTTTTCATACATCAATGGGGTATCTATCACGCTTGCCCAACGTAAAGTATTAAAAATATCGGACACAGTAAGCAGCAACGATAGTTTTTTCTTAAGGAAATCCTGACGCATGCCTGCGTTAACAGAATACACAGCAAGTTCTTCCCCTTGTGGGTTGAGTTCAGGGGCACGATAGAATCCATTTATCTGAAGCATCGTATTCTTTGTGATATTAAAATTCAAACCTAGTTTAGCATTCCAAGAGACTGCTGTTTTTTTGGTTGAATATCCTAAATTTGACGCATCAATCTGTTCAAAAAAAGCATCCGCGCTGAAGTTAATAGACAAAAACTTCCCTATAGAAGAATTCAGCACAAGCTCTATTCCGGTGGATTGTTGGTTTGCCAGATTATCGTATGTGTTGAGTAGTGTTGAATCGTTGATAAATTTTATAATTTCTGTAAAAGCATCGTATTTATAGCGATAAAATGCCGTAGAAACAAAGGTTAAAGTCTTATTCTTTAATTGATATCCAAATTCAACAGAATGGATTTGTTCCGGTTTTAGGAATGGATTGCCGGCATGAAGGTTGCGCGGGTCATTATATTCGGGAAAAGGATTCAAATCATCGGTTTCGGGACGATTGATGCGTTTGCTGTAGTTCAATTGGAGTTGCGAGGTTTCCGAAAGGTCGTAAGACAAATGCAAGGTGGGATATATCTTTAAGTAATTATTCGGAATCAGGGAATCGAGCGTAAGCAAATGCGAAGTGAGATAGACTTGCTCGGCACGTATCCCGCCAAGGAGACTAAACGAACCGAATTTATGAGAATAAGTAGCATACAGCGCATGAACTTGTTGATTCAACATAAAATGATTGGATTGCGCAGCATTTTTATACCAAATATCTGAAGCGATATCAAGGTTTTCAGAGGTAAAGTTTTGATCTAACCAAGAAAACTCACCCGCATAACCTGCTTCAAATTCTGAATTATCATTAATAGGATAGGTATATTCCACACTACATTCTAACAACTTATTGTTTTCCTTAATCAAGGTATTATCATAAGAATTTACTGCATAAGGCACACGATAGATATTCGTAAAACGATTATCCTCCGTTTCTTTCTGCCCTGAGTAAGTAGCCTCAAAACGCAACACATGGTCTTCTTTCTTAAATTTATGTTCATAATAAACAGTCCCCTCCGTTTCTAACTCGGTATCTGTGTTGACAAGGTTGCGATTGAAATCGGAATTCAATTGCCCAAGAGAGTCTATTGTAGTTGACGCTACATCTCCATTACGGTTAAAAAGGCGATAGACCATGTTGCCGGATATTCCCAAAGAGTTCTTATCATTAATGGTATAATCCATGCCCAAATTCGCAATGTGCGATTGCGGACGTGCTTTTGCGATGCCAATTTGATCATAAGTGCTTCTTAGGGTTTCCAAAGAATCGTAAAGAAGCCTATGGTAGCTTCGAATCCGTTGTCTATCGTCTTGGCGGAAAGAATAGCCTGCAAAAAGGTTCACCTTCCCGGGTTTATAGTTCAAATTAAAGCCGGCATTGTAGCGCCATAAATTGCCTATATTGGCAGTTACGGAACCATTGAGCCCCATTTTGACACCTTTCTTCATCACAATATTGATGATACCCGTGGTGCCATCGGGTTTATATTTGGCAGAGGGATTGGTGATGATTTCCACCCGCTCGATGTTGGTGGCAGGGATTTGTTGCAAAGCATCGGCGCTGTTGAGTTTCATCATGGGCGAAGGGCGTCCGTTGATAAAGATGGTTACATTGGTAGAACCCCGCAAACTGACATTGCCATCCACATCAAGATTAACAGAAGGCACGTTCTGAAGCACATCACTGGCAGAACCGCTTGCGCCCATCATATCGCTGCCCACATTATAGGTTTTCCTATCAATAGAAGTTTCGTAAACCGATTTCGTTTCGGTGACCTCTACCCCACCCAACAAACTTGCAGAAGCTTTGAGGGCTGTGGTGCCCAAATCTATTTGCTGATTGCTTGCGGAAATGGCTATCGAAGGAATGAATACCGTTTCGAAACCAATAAAACTTATCCGCAGGTAATAATTTCCGTTAGAAATATTCGCCAAAGTGAATGCGCCTTTTTTGTCTGTTATGGTTCCAAGTGCAAGCGTGCTATCAGCTGCTTTGAATAAGGCAATGTTTACGAACTCTAAGGCACTGCGACTCGATTTTTCTATAACAGTACCTTTGATGCTTGAGATGCTGCTAGTTTGGGCGTATATATTAGCTATAGGTATAACAGAAATGAAAAGAAATAGGATTAAAACAGGAGATAATTTGAATAATTTCTTCATGGATACTCGGATGATTAATAAAAGATTGAGATGTTACTTTGTCATGCTTTTTTGGAATGCGTGCAAAGATATTACTTTTATCATTCATAGCTTTCAAGATTTATATTTTAATAAACACATAACTTTCCATTTACAGTTATGAATCTAAGAGACTTTGAAAAAGAAGAATTGAATTGCGAGGTTTTCTTAGAATATAATAGCTGCAAAGCAAACTATTTTATTCAAAGATTGGGTTTCCTTCTGCATCATATAATATTTCTAACGCCTTGTTTCTCACTTTCAATTCCAATTCATATTTGGAGGTGCCAACAGAAGTTTCAATCTTCATAATTTGTTTAATACTTGCTTTCAATCCCGGATTACCATACATATCTTTTATCTTCTGCGGAAGCAAATCGAAGGTAATCGGACTTTCAGTTTCCAGCCAATCGCCATTATCCTTAAAATTCGCGGAATAGTTAGTACCTTGATAGGTGAATTCCGCTTCATATTCATGCTTGTTTTCTTTGCTCCATTTCACATTGGTGGCTCCGGGGAATCTGATTTCGAAAGCTACTCTAACCATTGTTGGAGTTTTGATTTGAGCGGTGAGGGTGGTGTAAGCAAATATGCAGACACATACTAAGAGGAGTATTTTTTTCATTTCATTATTTATTTTATGTGTGTATAATTTTTAAATATAACGTCAACAACAGCTTTGTAATCATTATTGTAGTGATGACCACCCGCCAAGGTCTCTACCTTTATTCCCTTTGCGGTAAATTTGTTTTGCAATTCGGTGTTTTCGCCCGTGCCAAAAATACAAACAGGGTTGACACTTTCAATGGCTTTCATTTCGTTCAATACATTGTACTTTTCTTTGGTGCTTATGGATAACATGTCGGCAACATGAATTTCGAAATCACCTGTTTCGTCGGGAGACAGGCAAAATACGCCTTTTAAATATGGTTTTAGCGGTGCAGGGAAGTTGTTGGCAATAAAGGGTGCAACGCAGGCGCCAAAAGAGTAGCCTACGATGATAAAAGAGGAACGATTCCATTCTTTCATATAATACACAACTGCCTTAGCCACTTCGTCGGCGGTTTCTTTGGGCTGTTTTGCATTCCAAAAATACTTTTGCGAGTCGAGACCTACGATTGGCATGCCTTCGCTGGCAAGCTTTTCAGACACACCATGATCAAAACTCGACCATCCGCCATCTCCTGAAATAAAGAAGACCAAAGGCGTAGTCTCATTCGTGGCAGAAGGAATAATGGTTAACGGAAGTTCTGTTTTTAAAGGGGTAAGCTGTTGGGGCTGTAACAAGATATTCTGCAAAGTCATCTTATCATTAAACGCAGGTTCTTTGTAAAGCTTTTGATATGCTGCTATCAACTGCGGTTGTGAGTTTTTGGTCACCGAAAATCCATGTCCGACATTGGGCAGTGCAACCAATTCGCTCTTGGGCATATCTGTAAGATATTTTTTTGTAGTTTCGAAAGAACAGACTTGGTCAATGGTGCCTTGCAGCACAATTAATGGAGCCGAAAGTTTCTTGGTAGCTTCCAAATAATAGGATTTGCCGTCTTTGAGCACATGAGACGTAAGTCCTGAACCTCCACATAATGGTTTATCCAAATCAATGTCGGGAGAAAATCCTAAGGCAATGGCTCCTTTGAAGGTGTTGGTCGGTGCTTGTACCAACATGCCGTAAACCAAAGTAGCTCCCGAAGAATAGCCTATCAATATTGGTTTGTAGTATTGTGTAAACTTATATTTCTTTTGCAGGGTCATGCTCAGATTTTCGAAATCACTGGCGGGATAATAGCATTTCACTTTCTCGGTTTTCAATGCTTTAAAATAGCGTGCAATATCAACGCCGACCACTAAAGCCCCTTGTTGGCTTATCAATTTCGCCATGGTCGCCTCTCTGGCTGTCCATCCTCCATCGCCGGAAATGAAAAGCACCACGGCATCGGGAGTTTTATCAGGATGAAAAAGAATCACTTTACCAAAGGGACTAACATTCGTGGAGTCAATGGTGGTGGCAAAGCTTGCTTTCGCTATAAATATCAATACGATTTGGAAGGAGATAAGAAGTATTTTTTTCATGTATTAAGGTTTGATGACACGGGTTAATATGGATGGAACTTGCAACAAATCATAATCATGCTGATAAATCAGATATTGATTGTGCCAATCGGGTTCAAATTTCTCTTTATATTCGCGTAAGCCTTTGTAATGTGCAAAGGATTTGATTTTCTCGTAAGCAAATTTCATGGAACGTTCGGGTAAGGTGCTCGCATCAACGATGCCGCTAATGGGAGCGAAGCCTATATTGACAGCTTTATAGTTATTCGCTTTTAAATAAGTAAAAAGTTCGATGAGGACAAAATCCATGATGCCGTTGGGTGCATCTTTTGTTTTCCGAATCAAATCGTAGGTGGCTTCTTTCATCACATAATCGGGGATGATGTTGAGGAAGGCAACGATTTTTTCCTCTGCATTCTCCACAGTGATGATGGTTTGCTGCTTGAGTTCATCCCAAATGAACATCCCTTGGGAAAAGATGATTTCTTTTCTTTCGGTGTCGTGGAGCCATTCGTCGCTCACGGATTTAATTTTTTGGAGGATACCATCTTTCACAGGTGCTTGATGGATGGTGGCTTTGAACCCACGGTCGGATACTTTTTTCACCGCGTTGCGGATAGACCGGCGGTTGCCACCTTCCATAGTGAAGTTGGTAAGATTGACTACGCCTTCCTGACCTAAGAATAACGACTTCTTCTTTTGTTCTTGATAAAGATAAAGCGATTCTTCGGGCACACGATAGTAGATGCTTTTCAAGCCATTCTTATAACAATACGTATCAAATTCGGTTAAAATAGATTTGAATGCAGCGATGTTTTCAGCAACTGGATTGCCCAAGACGACAGCAAAATTTCCGGCAATACGATATGCCGTGAAGGCTTTTTTATCCTCAGAAAAGAATAGCATCTTATCGTTATACGTCTTGAAATAATCCAAGGAAGAATCGCCATGCAACTTGAGCAATTCATTAGCCAAGGCAAATTCTTCATCTGTAAAGTATTTTTTCGGGATATAAGAACGCACCATCGTATAAATCAAAAACGCCATCGAAACAAAGCCGCTTATGTTGATAGATAAAAGAAAATGTTTGGCGAAAGGATCGGCAGGAATCAGGTCATCACTGCCTATGAGAAAATAGTTTTGGAAAGTATAACGCATGGATTGCAGCCAATTGAAATCAATGTTGAAATGTTTTTTATCAAGGAAATAAAATCCGATGATACCATAAATAAACACCGCCAAGGTCAACAGCAAGGACGTTTGAACTCCCACGCTACGCATCTTAGGATTGGTTTTGATGAAATATTCTTTGCGCGTTGCCACCAAAGTTACGATTACCAACAGCGCCACGATGGCTTCCTCATAGTCAATTGCCTTGGTGATATGCCCAATTAGGGACAACACGCTCATCACGATAGCCGACCACCAAGCGGTTCGCAAGCCTTTCAACAAGAAAGCAGCCGTCACCAACAAAAAAAAGCCTGCCGCCATCACTAAATAGTTGGAAGCATGGATGACTTCCATAGGTACAAAATCTTTCAAACGTATCAGCCGCTCAGAAATGGCAGGCGTCAACACGGAGATAATGTTGATGATGCCCAATGCCATCAACAACAAGGCAGGCACAATGCGCATCAGTAATTTGTTTATCTTCGAAAGAAAAGCTAAAATTCCGGCGAACAGAGGTAACCAAAATTCGAAGAAACGATACAAAAATGTGACGGAAATGGCTTCCACATTGCCGAAACCAAAACGTATGAGGATATAGGTCATGGATACTTCGATGGCACCCAATCCGCGTAGGAAAGGCGACACAATTAAAAATATGACAGATATGATATAGCCCATCATAGCCGCATTCAGCGACGGATGGAAGTTGAGCGCCACCATGGCAACATAAAGATGGGTGATGCCAACAAATTCAATGGTCACAGAAGTGAGCACTGCGAAGAGAAACTTCCGCTTTTCAATCGTATTGGTTCGCAAATCGCTCATAAAAACTTCGGCGGAAGGCAGCAGCCGCACAACAATTTTATAGACAGTCCCCATTTTCACCACGGAACGGTAGGCAAAAACAAGGGCAATCAGCATAGCCACGACCGTAGCCAAAGCATACCATTCGCCCGTGCCAATGGTGCCTTCGATGATGGCATAGATGAAGATGGGAAACGCGACGATGACCACCGAAAGTATGCCCACGAAGCCATAAATCGTGGATGCAAACAGAATTTGCGACTTGCGGGCGCCTTTGCTTTCAATTTTTCCGCTGAAAAAAGCATAAGACGCTATGCCGCCTGCGGGAAGGAAAATGCTGATTAGATTTCTTTTGATGAAGAGAAAGGTGCAATCCATTAGGGATACTTTACTGCCCGTGGCAGCGAAGGAAAACACATACATTTGTCCCATCAACAGGATATACGTTGCCGTTAGCGCCACACCAACGAGCACCCACACCCAATTGGCAGCCACTAGGGCGTTTTTCACTTCGCCCAATTCGGTGCCTTCGTGTTTGATGAACCAAATACTGATGCCTATGAAGAAAAGCGTGAAGATAAATTGCAGGAGTATCTTTCCGTTTTCCTGAAAAAATGGGGCTACATGTTTCTTGAAACTGAAACGTGATAAAACCGAAGAAGCTTCTTTGTTCATGTTGATATATATACCGTTCTAAAGATTCATCACCACCAAAATGCTCACAAAGAAGCCTTATTTCGCCTTTGGCAAACCGTATTCCAAATCAATCACGCGTGCTTCATCCTTGTTGTTAAACACAAAACTAGCTTGCAGGAAGGTGGGAGGTCCGTATTTATCCATGACATTGTTGGAGAAACCATAGCCATCGGTGGGGATGCCCAACACGTTTTTATCCATTTTGCCGTCGTTGTTCATATCGTGCAACACCGACACGGCATAATCGCCGTAAGGCAAATTTTCGAATTTAATCACCTCTTCGTTGGCGCTGATTTCCACATAAGTCCCTTTGTAAGGTGTTTTGTCGGGGAAATTGGAAGGACCATTAAACAAGGCAACCATCAGTTGTCCGTCGGTGTTTTTGAATCCACGCACCATGACGATGAGGGTGCCGGTTTCGGTGGCGGCTTTGGGGGCTGTTTTGTCGGTGACAACCGTGACGTCGTCGGGTTTGGGGGTGGTTTTTTCCGTTTGTCCGGAAATTGCGCCGGAGACTAGGATGATGGCTACTATTAATGCAAATTTTTTCATGGCAAAAGGCTTTTAATTGAACATTTCATTGATTTATAAAGGAAGGTGATAACTATTTTAATCAGGAATTCCGTAAGTGAGATCAATAACACGCGCGTCGCCTTTTTGGGCAAACACAAAGCTTGCCTTTAAAAAGGTAGGCGGACCATATTTGTCGCGGGCATTGTTAGAAAATCCGTAGCCATCGGTAGGAATGCCGAAAACATTGGTATCTAGTTTGCCATCTTTGTTGAAATCGTGCAAAACCGAAATGGCATAATCGCCGTAAGGCAAATTTTCGAAAGTAACAATCTCTTCCCTAGCGCTAATTTCTTTCACTTCGCCTCTGTAGGGCGTTAGGTTGGGGAAATTGGCAGGTCCGGTAAACAAGCCGACTTTCAGTTGTCCATCCGTGTTTATAAATCCGCGCACCATGACGATGAGGGTGCCCGTTTCGGTTTCGGCTTTGGGTGCTATTTGGTCGGTGGCATTCGTTGCTTGGTCGGGTTTGGGCGTTAGTTTTTCTGTTTGTCCGGAAATGATTCCGGAAATTAGGATGATGGCTAGAATTAATGAGATTTTTTTCATGGTGTTGAACGTTTAAGGATTGTATTATTCACGCGCTATTCTTGCTATAGTATTTTCAAATCTCTGTGCAAGTCCTTGAGAAATTAGTGGTTTGTGTTCCAACATTACTTACATTATGAAACGCAAGAAGGACACATTATAGTATGGTATGTCAAAACCAAGAATCAGAATCGAAAATAAAAACTCTTTATTGTTTTTGTTTTTGTCTCGGTGGCATTCCATATTGCACATTAATCGTAATGGCTTCGTTGGTGCCTGCAAACAAAAAACTTGCTTGTTGAAACGTTGGCGGGTCCATTTTTTCCATCACATAGTTGTAGAAACCAACGCCGTCAATAGGAATTCCGGCATCGTCTTTATCCATCATGCCATTGTTGTTGATATCGTGCCAAACAAACAAGGCATACGTGCCATTGGGTATGTTTTCGAATGTAATTTGCTCAAGGCTGCCACTAATTTTTGTAACGCTGCCTTTGAAAGGCGTTTTTTCAGGAAAATCGGCGGCATTGTTATACAAGCCAACGATTAGTTGTCCATCCGTAGTTTTTAAACAATGTATAACTGCGGCATTCATTTAAGATAGTGTATATATCTGAAGGTAAGGCGATTCCTTTTTCTGTAAGTCTGTTTTTAAGCTCAATCATTCTTTTTAATTTAAGTATTCCGGCACTAAAATAATCCGTGCAAAGATACTCACAAATCATAAACGATCAGTTTTGTGAAAACTTACTTAATGTCGCTTACGTCAAACAGCGCCTTCAACAAGCACTGAATTTGTTACATAAATTATTATTCGTGAAGGAATTTTCTTCTTTCGATAAAATATGGGATGAAAATAACTTGGAACGGATTCCAAATCTGTCCATTGTGATCATCAATTTTCTAAGCAAAATCGGAC